>NZ_JAHHPO010000634.1 GCF_024606365.1 Endozoicomonas sp. ONNA2 | reverse complement strand
AATAAAGGCCTTTTTCAGCACCGCCGGTCGAAGACAAGGAGGCGAATCAGTGGATAAGCGTTTCACTTCTGCGGTAACCGGACACAGCACAGCATCTGATTGGTGCCCATATTGCTGTTGCGCTCTTCATCCTCACCGTAACGGGCCTTCATCCGATGCACAGGCATAGCACCAACGTTGGTGAAAACTGCGCAGTTCTAATCAACGACTTCAAACTTGACCTCAGCATCTTTTTCCAGCCGCTCAATAAGCCGGTCACCAAACAGTGTGGACGTTGTCCAGAAACCTCCCGCCTTACCGCTTTTCTGCCGGTTATCGTGAAAGTCCAGGGCCAGTCCGGCAGCCACCTGTCCCAATATTCTGGCAGTAGAGCCATACCCCGGATCGCCCTGCCCAACAACGCGGGTACGGATTTGTTGGCCATCTGCCGTTTTGCCCAGAAAGCGAATATCATAAAACCCGGTTTTCTGGAGTTTCGGAGAAGGGCCCTCACCCGGTTTTGGCAAGACAAATCGCTCCATAAACCAGCGGGTTGGCTTAATCATCATGGCAAGCATAAACAGCCCCATCCCGGCGACCACAACATGGGACCGCAGCCGACCTTTGAAACCAGCACCCATAAGCATGGCTTCGCTGTACCTGAAATCCCTGCCATAAGGGTATTCAGCCAATGCATTGGAACGAAGGACCACCCGGGAATTAATGCCAGCCATGATGAATGGTGCCAGCCAGGCCCCAAAACCGGAATCATACTTCGGTGTTTTGACAACTTCCTGTCTGGCCTTCAAGCCTTCATTTTCTGGGCAGAGCAGGTAAGGGTTGGCCAACTGTCGGCGTAATGCCGGGTTGTTTGCCGCCTCACGGGTGAGATTAGTCATACTGGCCAGCGTGCCACCGGATATGCCACCCTTGGCGGCTTTCACCCGCATACTGATATCTGAACAGAATGAACCCAAAACTTCCTTGGCTTTTTTCTGGGTAAAGTACACGCCCATATCAGAAGGGATTGAGTCAAAGCCACTGCAATGGACAATGCGTGCTCCACTGCTTCGCGCCGTCTCCTCATACCGATCCAGCATCTGTCGGATCCACTGTACTTCCCCGGTCAGGTCACAATAATCGGTGCCACTTTGCGCACAGGCCCTAACCAGTGATTCGCCGTAAAGCGCATAAGGACCCACAGTCGAAACAATTACCCTGGCTTGCTGGCACAACGCCTGCAAAGCAGTCTCATCAGCAGCGTCGGCCAGCAGCACTGGTAGCCCGGGCTGTTGTAATTTCTGTTTTAACTGAGCCAGCCTGGCTTGCGAGCGCCCCGCTATCGCCCAGTCAAGACGCTCGTGGCCATTGTCGTTAAATGAATCAACCAGGTACTGGCAAACCAGTTGCCCAACGAAGCTGGTCGCGCCAAAGACAATCACATCCAATTGTTTACTCATAAACTCGGGATATCTCTGAACGTTGTCGTTTTTATAGGAGACCTGCACCCTACAGAATTGTGTATAAAAATGGAAAAAAATAATGAGGATAAAACCAGATACAATAAATCTGCTGCGTGACTTTTCCATCTTTAACGGATAATTCTCATTTTATACTGTGTTTTATACCATGTTGAACTTATGAGTTGTGGATTGGTCTACTGATCACTAATCAAATCGAAAAGTTGGTTTACTTTATGAATCCATGCTTCCCTGACCAATCAAGAAATTCTTATTTACAGACAGTTGACGTTCAAAAGCAAGCCGCGCATGGCCAATCGGCCATCAGTGGTGCAAATTCAGCTGGCACTGTTCAAGTTAACATCACCTGTCAAACACCGGGCTTGAGACCCGAACAAGCTCATTTTCATACACAACAACCCTCAAGAAACCCGTTACAACAGTGCAGAGTCAGAGCTGACTACACACATCAGTCATACTTTAATCAGCAAACGCCACACCAGCTATCAGACCATCAGGACCTTAATGTAACCTTGATCCCAAACAACGAGCCAAACCTGCCTGCACAAGCCCATCAGTTTGACAGCACACCATTCACACATCCTTCCTCCAGCGTCTGCAGTAATCCTGAGTCGATGCATTGGCATGAAGTACCTGTAAATTCCGAGGCATATATACCAACACATGATGAAGTTATTGAATTTCTGAGTGAGTTTTTGGACGAGCAACCCGTTGCACCGCTCAATCAAAGGTTCACGGCCGACTCAGCTCTGGCTACTCCAGGGCCTGCGAGAATTTATCCCGGTCCTTCTTATCCGGGTGCGCATTTATCAGGTACGACAGAGTCAGCCTTCTTACAATTTCCGCAGGGCAGTCAAGCTTGCCATACGTCTGCGGATACCTGCTCAAGATTCAGGACAGACAAAAATGCTTTTGCCATGGGCTTCGGACAGCCAACTTTCGCACCAACAACCGTACAATCACAAAACTTTATACAGAGCCCCTACCTATCATCTCCAAGAAAGCGTCCGCACAATCTGCCCTCGAACCATCAGGCAGATTCTGGCGAGTTTCTGGCCAAAAAACCTTCCCCGGGCATCATGACTTACAACAGTGCTCAAGCCATGCGTGCAAGTGGTACCAGTCACAAACACTTATATGAAGCACAACAAACGAAACAGAGCACACACTCAAACCAACCGATACCTATGTTGACTACCCGCATTGGTTATTCTGCGACCAGCAGTGGTCATATTTATCATGAGCAAGTGGCACAACAGGCTGAAACCCCGATAAGCCCCGTGGTGCAAAACCTCGCGACAAGCAAGGTTTGCCCCGAAAAAACCAGCAAAGAAACACCACAGCAACCCCTGACAGATAAAGCTTCAAATACCAGCAAAAATACGGTTAAATTTGATTGGCAAGCTCCCGTGTTTCACCGGAATTCTAAAGAGATTAAGTCTTTAATTATTGAGACCCAAAAGATATTGGGTATACAAAATCTGAATGAACCCTGGATTAGCTCCGCACACGTACTCGTTATTGCTGCAGATGTAATCGACGGGGAAATATCAGAAACCACGTTGTATATATTGCAATCAGCCCATAAACCTGATAATTCATTGGAGAATGTCAGTATAGAGATAGCCAAGGTAGTCAACGACTGGTATCAGCAAAGCGACGAAGACAAAATAGAAACTGAATACTTCGAATTGTTAAATTCAATCAATAGATTTAGAAAAGCCAAAAGTATAATACCAATTCGCAGAGGTGCTTCATATAAAACGGTTCTTGAAAAAGCTGCTGCAATTATCAAGCATGAAAATAACATACACGGGAGTAGTCATTTACCACCAAAGAGTAAAAGAGCTGAACTGACTGAATACATTGCAAATGCATTAGAATACATCCACAGTAGTAAAGCAGACGAACCCTTGAGTAACAATTAGCAATAACCATTACATGCTTGGCTGCACAGAATTCTCAATCTGTCTGGTTATTGTCATAATTTGCTCTTACGATAGACATTAAGCATCTATCTATTAATTCCAGAAGCAAAAACTTTGAACCACGAAGGACACGAAGAGCACAAAGGAAAAGAAAAGCTCTTCTTTGTGCTCTTCGTGGTTCCAATTCAAGACCCGCA
>NZ_JAHHPO010000633.1 GCF_024606365.1 Endozoicomonas sp. ONNA2 | reverse complement strand
TTAGCTTCTGCGATCGAGTGCAGGCGGGTTGGTTTCCAGGTATTGCGGGTCTTGAATTGGAACCACGAAGAGCACAAAGAAGAACTTTTCTTTTCCTTTGTGCTCTTCGTGTGCTTCGTGGTTCAAAGCTTTTGCTTTTGGAATTAATACATAGATGCTTAATGTCTATCGTAAGAATACCCCTAAGGCACAAGGTGCTATTTGCCGAACAAAAGGGGATTTACAGACCAATTTGCTGCCGCACGACGTTGCAAAAGCCAAAGCAACCCATAAGCACTTGCCACGCAGGGCAATGCTATGCTTCCTGGGTGATTTTCTTTTTTGGGGGCTCATCACTGTCTGAAGCGCCCTGCTGAGCGCCTTGTCTTTTCAAAAAGTCGATCATGTATTGTCTGTCTTGTTCAGGATTTTCCCTGACGTTATCAGGATTTTGTTTGGCCTGGTGATTATCGATCAGCCATTGGGCTACTCGGGTATTACAATTGCTCATGGCCTCCTCAAATTGTTCCTGAACTTGCAGAATGGCTCCCTTGTCGATCAACCATCGGGCATTGGCAAGATACCCGCAATCAAGGGATGTATTCAGTGCCTGGTTGAGCTGCGTAGCGGATTCATCGGAAGACAGGCTTGCCCCATTGGCCAGCAACCACTCTGCCTGGATAGTCATATCGATATGGGCGTCAGCAATCACCTCCAGCAATGTTGCATTGATATCGTTACTAAAAGAGTCAATGCCCTGTTCTTGCTTGTTGATGGATGGGGCAGTTGTTTGGCATTGTGCTGTGCTGTCCGATTGTTGGGCAGCTGACCGGGCTTTCAGCTGGCGCACCATGGTCAAGGCTGTTTTGATATTGGCTCCGTTTTCCAGGCACCATTGTGCAGTTCTCGTATATCCCTGCAAAATAGCGTGAGGCAACAGCTGTTCCAGCCTGTCGGATTCTGGTAGTTTTTTGAGTTCTTTCCCCACCAGTGGTGTCAGCTTCAGGTCCTTCCCGAACTGCCCCGGATTCTCGGCTTTATACTGTTTGAGTAGCTGGAGAAACTTTTGACGCTGTGCGAGTGCTTCATCTGACGGATCATTGGACCTGGTTGCATTCCTGGATTTAATTTTTATTCTCAGCATGAATAACGGATCCACCGGATCACCATCAAGTTTAGCCCAGAGTGTGTCTTCCGCTGCCCAATTAACCAGAGTGTCATCATGCTTCCATCGTTCACCTGCCCGGCTGACATCTAACAATAATTGGTCTTTCACCCAGGGGTTAAGGATCCAGTCCTCCATGGCCAGAAAATCCCTGTGAACCTCTGCTCTGAGGCGCTGGTCAGGAATATGCCGGTCGCTGTAAGGTATGACCTGCTGGCAAACAGACTGGACCGTAAATACACTCTGTCGATCCTCAGCCTTTTGGTGATGGACAGCGGCGATTTGAGTCGGTGCTTGCAAATCTGTTTTGTCGGTTGGTGCAGGGGGCAGTCGGGGATGGGCAGGGTGGGTAGTCAATGTGCGTGAAGCCAGTGTGCGTGGCGCAACGGGGGCAGGTGATCCCTGGCCAGGGGGCGTTTGCCTGACAAAACAGGCAGAAGCGCGACCTGGCTGTAAGCGAAAACCCGGGTATCCGCATTTCCTGCTGGCTGGTGCACGGCTCCGGGTATTGTTCGTCCTGCTGTTAAGGTTTCCGGTGTGCTGCTGAAGATGATCATTGCCAGGATTACGACCTTTGACGGCCTGCCAGTAGTGGTCAATGGGAAGGGGAACCTTGAAATGAGCCTTATCCACATTTCCTCCAGTTTTTAAAATTATCAGGGGATTTTGTTATAGACCGGTTATTTGGAAATAAGTTCAATATTGATGGTATCAAGTGGAGAAAAAACGTCAGCCTGTTATCGGTTGGTCGTTCAGATCAGCAACTGGTCAAACAGCTGCACTTTTACCAGATCACCCGCTTGTTTATCACCATCTTCTTCAGCCAGCACGATATAACAGTCAGAATGACTCAGGGTACTGAGAACGCCCGACCCCTGATGACCGGTTGACCTGACCTGAAGTTCACCGGATTCACGGTAAACCAGCCTGGCTCTCTGGAAATCCCGGCGTCCCGGACGCTTCTTGAGCGGGGTTTGCGTCACCAGGGTGAGTTCAACTTTGGCTTCCGGCTGCTGGTTCATCATATGGCGCAGTGCTGGCGCAGCCAGCTGTTGCAAGGTGACGGCAGCCGACACCGGATTGCCGGGCAGGCCAAAGAAGACGCTGTTCGGGAGCTGGCCAAAAGCAAACGGCTTGCCCGGTTTGATGGCCAGTTGCCAGAAGCGGGTTTCCCCCAGCTCAGCAAGCATGTCTTTGGTGTAATCCGCAGCGCCGACCGAAACGCCGCCGGAGCTGATCACAGCATCGGCTGCCTGATCGGCTTGCATAAAAGCTGCTCTTAACGCCGCTTTATCATCAGGAATCCTGCCAAGATCAATAACGTCAAGGGCCAGTTTGCCCAGCATGGCTTTGATCACAAAACGATTACTGTCGTAAATATCACCCTCTCCCAGGGGTTCACCCGGCAGTTTCAGCTCGTCGCCTGTGGAAAAAATGGCAACCCTGACTTTGCGATATACCCTGACTTGGGCAATGCCCAGTGCAGCCAGCAGGCCAATATCCTGAGGGCGGATTCTGCGACCCGGTGTCAACACCTGAGCGCCTGCCGGAATATCTTCGCCCGCTGTTCGGATATGGTTACCGGGCTTGTCCGGTTTCTGGAGAAAACGAATGCCTTTGCCTGTGGTCTCAGTCTGCTCCTGCATGATAACCACATCGGCACCGGATGGCATGCTGGCCCCGGTCATGATGCGGATGCAATGGCCAGCTGGAATCTCTCCTGAATAAGGGTGTCCGGCCAGGGACTGGCCTGCCAGTGGCAAGGTATCACCGCTGTGCAGATCCTTCAGGGCCAGGGCATAGCCGTCCATGGCGGAGTTGTCATGGGAAGGAACGTTAATGGGGGAGATAATCTGCTCAGCAAGCACCCGGTCCAGACTCGCCCCGAGGGGTACTGCTTCGGTGTCTGATACCTGTTTAGTGTCGTTAATTAGCCGGGACAGTGCGACTTCCAGTCCCATCAGCCCATCGGTTGCACAGCAATCACTCATTGCTACCGCCTGGATAAAAAAGCACAAAAATTATGCAAGAGGAATCTACACTGTTAGTTCTTTCTATGAAAGGTGTTCTTATGTCTTCTTTATTCAGATCGATTCTCATCTCTCTGTTCTGTTTGCTGCCGCTGTCTGTGCAGGCAGCGGACGAGCAGGACACTATCCCTGGTTGCGGTAGTGTCCAGTCATCAGCAGCCCAATATCAATGTCCGGATGACCCGGCAAAGGATAGGGACACAGGTGTTAAAGGCCGATTTTATGGTATGAGTGTTCCACGTGAGCACGTGCGTTATCTCAATGAATTGCTGGACTGGGTTGACCGGACCGAGTTGTCTGACCAGCAATACCAGGCTGTCCGACAGTTCTGGGCAGAGCTGGGTGAGCGGGAAAAAGATGTGCTGGCCATGCTTAATGAGCCAACCAGTGAAACACCGGAAGACGGCAGTTTACTGTTGTATTTTTTGAACCATTATGACGCCATAATGAGTGAACGAATGAAAAGGAATCTTGGCCTGCCAGATTCCAGTATCAGTGTTTATGATTTCGAACGACTCATGACGTCTTCACATGGTGGCAAAAGCGATAAAAAAACCGACGATGAAATGTTATTTGACATCCCTCTCGAAGGCATGCTTGACAGTGGTGGCAACCTGTACAACCTTACCAGGTATGCACAGTTGGACCCGGGCTGGAGTACCAGTCTGGCCTACTACCTGGGATATCGGGTCGGGCACATCAAGCTGGCTCCGGTGGGCGAGCCGGTCACCGTTGATTTCAGTGACCGGGATGAAATGTCCATTCTGGTGGTGGGTGACTGGGGCACTGGCTATTGGCATGACGGGGGCAGGCCGTCGCCAGCGCAACAGGTGATGTTGTCCATGCAAAAGCACCCGGCAGACATTACCATTCACCTGGGCGATGAGTACTATGCCGGAACGCGGGAGACAGTTGATGGCAAGCCCGGCGAAGAGGCTTTCAACTTTACCAGTATCTGGAATCCCGGAACCCCTTATTCATTTGCCCTTGGTTCCAATCATGGTATGTACGACGGTGAAAATGGCCTGCGCTACATAACTCTGGATTCCTCCAAATTTGCCAGCCAGAAGCAGGCCACCACCTTTGCCATCCTGCTCAAGGAGTGGGTGATCGTCGGGCTTGATACCGCCCGGTATGATCCCAGTGATCTGTTTCTGAAAGGGGCCTTGAATGAGGAACAGGGCAGATTCTTGCAGGAAATGGGGCAGTCCGGCAAAAAAGTGATGGTGGTGACGCACCATAATGGTTTGTCCCTGGATGGCAAGACGCAAAACAATCCGCTGTGGAACCAGGTGCGTGAGTATCTGGGCAGAGATCCTGACTACTGGATCTGGGCGCACATTCATCAGGGTGCGGTTTACTCGGATCAGTCCGCCGCTGGTACCACCGCTGCCCGTTGCTGGGGTCATGGGGCCATTCCGGTGGGGCGTGCTTCAGTGATGTACCAGTCCGATGGCTCGCTGGTACCTGAGGTGGCTTACTACAGTGACACACCTTATCCTGACCCCGACAGAGAGCAGAAGCTGCGTATTCTAAACGGCTATGGACTACTGAAATTTTCAGGGCACTCCGTCACCGAGCAGATGTACGACCAACACGGTAGCCTGCAATGGCAGGATACGCTCAATTTTGATTAGAGCGTCAAGGGCGTGATCCGGTTGCATTGTGTTAACAGCTTGCGGTGTACCTGGCCATATAGTCAGCAATGTATTGATATCCAGTTCGGTCATTACGCCGACAGGGTGATGCCCGGTTTGCCGTCACGGGTTATGGCGATAATATGGAGCGGCTCAGACTGTCACAAGGCAAAAAGGCCGAAAGAAAGGCAGGTTTCCCGATAAATCCATTAAAACAATAATAAGTAATGTCATAGTGTTTCTGGAAATAAGCAGGTAGGATTCACCCGGGAGGCTGTTGATGAACGATCCCGGCGGTCCCGAAAGTGGTATAAATTGCCACTATATCCAAGCAGCCATAAGAAGCTGTTTAACATGGTGATTAACTGAATAAACAAGCGAGCGCCAAGCTTGGGTACCTGATGGGTATGGCCCTATGGACTGGAAGCCGCAGTCACAGAGCTTATCACTGACTGCCAGGGTTGCAGAAGAAATTCTGCAGCCTCCCGCGATTGGAAAGGTGTTCTATGCATTCTGATTTACCTGCGCTGCAGGACCGTAAGGGACGGAAATTTCCTTACTTGCGGCTGTCAGTCACAGACCTGTGCAACTTCCGTTGTAACTACTGTTTGCCTGACGGCTGCCTTGATCATCATCACAGTGAAGCATTAACCGTTGAAGAAATACGCCGTCTGATAACGGCTTTTGCTGCCGTCGGTGTGGAAAAAATTCGCCTGACCGGGGGAGAACCTACCTTGCGTCAGGATTTTGCCGACATTGTCAGAACCATTAAAGAGGTTCCCGGCATTAACAAGCTGGCCATGACCACCAATGGCTACAAAATGGATCAGCGGGTCACCGATTGGCTGGAGGCGGGTATTGATGCCATCAATGTCAGTGTCGACAGTCTTGACCCCCTGGCCTTTGAGCTGATTACCGGTCACAACCGGCTGCGGGAAATTCTGGCCGGTATTCAAAAAGCATTTGACCATGGTCTTCCATCTATCAAGGTTAATGCGGTGGCCATGCAAGGCATAAATGATCATGAAATCGATGGCTTTCTTGACTGGATCCGGGACTACCCTGTCTCCATTCGTTTTATCGAGTTGATGCAAACCGGGGACAATCAGGATTTTTTCCTGAAGCACCACTTCCCGGGAAAACAGATTCAGGCACTGCTATTGGCACGGGGCTGGGTAAGAAAAATGCGCCTGGCCGATGCCGGGCCTGCCCAGGAGTATTGTCACAATGATTATGAAGGTACCATTGGCTTGATTATGCCCTACAGCAAGGACTTTTGTAACGACTGCAATCGACTGAGGGTGACCAGCCTGGGGCAGCTCCAGCTCTGCCTGTTTGCTGAGTCTGGTATTGATCTGAGAGATTTTCTGTGCAGTGATGATCAACAAACAGCGCTGGTGGCTCGCATTCGTGATTCTTTGAGGCTTAAAGAAGACAGCCATTTCCTTGAGCAGGGTTGGACCGGCGGCACGCAAAATCTGTCTCAGATGGGTGGCTGATACCCGTACAGCCGTCATCCCCGCGAAGGCGGTTGTTGTAAAAGGTCGAACCGCATTCCTGACCGTCACAAAAAGCGTAAAAGCCTTGAACCACAAAGGCACAAAGGCACAAAGGCACAAAGAAAAAGAAAAAAAGCGCTTCTTTGCTGTGAAAAATATTTTGCTTAATCATTTTTCATCCTTGAGGGTGGCGCAAAATATTTTCTCGCGCTTTGGGCATTTGTGTTTTCAAGGATATTTAACCCTTTTAAGTTGACCTGGCAGGGCAAAGCTGTGATTTCTGTCTCTTTTCGGGAGAGTTGGCTGCAAGACGGATTGTCTGAATCAATGATCAGGATGCAGAGTTAAAATCAAGAGGTTGTTATGACATACGGAGTTATTTCTGATAGATGCCCTTATGAATCGGCCACATTGAGAAACCGGGCGCCGTCCGTGAAATCCACTGATGATCAGCCGCCACACATGGGGAGTCGTTCTACTCAATCTGTGGAGCCTCAAGGTTGTTTATCCCGGGTTTGGGATCTCATTCGTTCAGTTTCCGAGAATTGTTGTTCAATTTTATCAAGGTCTGTTGTTACCATTCTGGCTCCTTTTAATTGGATGATTAAAAACAGGTTTGGGCTTGCCAAGGTCGCTGGTATACCGCTGGTGCCATCGCAGCAAGTTTTGCCATTGCCCGAAAGTGGGTTGCCAGACTTACAAACAAGTCGTGAGGTTGTCAGGGCAGCCTGTGAGGAAGCCAATACCGATGGTTTTCGGACTGAGCCACTGCAAATTAAACAGGATTCAGGCATATTGCACGGCGTGATTTGTTACCCTCCTGATTGGGACGGAAATAACAGTCAATGCATTCTTTATCACAACCCAAATGGTATCGTTCTCTCACAGCTCCTGGATTGGGGGTATCTTGATCCGGCCTCAGTACCCGGCCGAATCCAGTCAAAAAAAAATTGCCCGGTCATTCTTTATGACTATCGGGGGACGGGGTTAAACAAGCGTGAAGGGCGCTTGGGTAAACTTCCTTTCTCAACCTGTGAAACCATTGTGCAGGATGGTGTCGCCGCTGTGGGCTGTGCCCTTGAAAAATTTGAGCGTGTGTACGTGGCTGGCAGCTCTCTTGGTGGCGGGGTTGCAACCGCATCTCTTGCCAGACACCTTGAAGCCAGGGAGGATGACTCAAGAGTCGAGTTGCTGTCCCATGATTCGTTTACCACAACGCCACGGGTTATCATGCCAAAGTGGCCTCGACTTGCCGATGCCCTGGGATGCCTGGTGGGGGGGAAATTGGATGCACAAACCCCTATGTGTAAACTGATTGACCGTAAGATTAATGTCGCGGCACTGAATCATAGTGATGATGGAATTATCCCGAAAGGGGCTCGTATGTCTGAATTTCTTCAGTCACTTTATGGTGAGGGGCGAGCAAGTGGACCAGCTGGTGGGCGAGTATTTGCAAAGGAATTTTCAGGCGATAGCCATGCAGTATTGACGCCTGCAATGGCAAGGTATCTTTGAGTGGAGCAAAGGCAGCTATCGGCACTGGCCGGGACGCGATTACCCGGCAACGGCTCTTGCATCCATGCAGTTGTGCGGCTGCGATCAGCTGGTCTAAAAATTCTTGCTTTTTCGTCAATTTGACTTTGAATTATCTTCTGTCTGTTTTCAAGAGTGATGGGATATTTGACCTTTAAATTGATTCGGCAGGGAACTACTGCCTTCCTTCGTTGTCTGATTCCTCAATACTGATTTTCTGAATCAATGATCAGGATGCAGAGTTAGAATCAATAGAAACAACAGAATCAATCAAGAGGTTGTTATGGCTTACGGAACTATTTCTGATAAATACTCTTATGAATCGGCCTCATTGAGAAACCGGGCGCCGACAGTGAAATCCACTGATGATCAGCAGCCACGCATGGGCATTCGTGCCACAGAGTCCGTCGAGCCGCAGGACTATTTATCCCGGGCCGAGGATCTCATTGGTTCTGTTACAAAGACTTGTCATTCAATTTTATCAAGATCTGCAGTTATTCTGACGCCTTTTCATTGGATGATTGAAAACAGGTTTGGGCTTGCCAAAATTGTCGGTTTAGCCATGGTGCCATCGCAAGTGTTACCATGGTTTTGCAAGAATCGCCCTGACATGTTCCCCCCGGATTTTCCGACATTTCCAGACTTGCAAGAAAGCCGTGAGATTGTTGATGTGGCTTGTAAGGTTAAAAATATAAATGGTTTTCAAACTGAGCCACTTCAGATTAAACAGGCGTCAGGCATATTACATGGCGTGATTTGTTACCCCCCCGATTGGGACCAAAATAACAGTCAATGTATTCTTTACAACAACCCAAATGCTGTCGTTCTCACACAGCTACTGGATATGGGTTATCTTGATCCAGAATCAGTACCCGGTATGATCCAGTCAAAAAAGAAATGCCCGGTTATTCTGTATGATTACAGAGGGACGGGGATAAACAAGAGTGAAGGACTCCTGGGTCATCTTCCTTTCTCAACCTATGAAACCGTTGTGCAGGATGGACTTGCTGCCCTGGAATGTGCGCTTGATCGATTTGAGCATGTGTACGTAGCGGGCAGTTCTCTTGGCGGCGGGGTTGCAACCGCCTCTCTGGCAAGACACCTTGAAGCCCGCGGGGGGGCGGATGACTCAAGGGTTGAGTTACTGACTCATGATTCCTTTACCACAACGCCACGAGTACTCATGCCAGAGAAACCTGTGCTTGCCGATTTTCTGGGGTGGCTGGTAGGGGGTAAACTGGATGCAGAAACCCCTATGCTTGAATTGGTTAAGCGCAGGGTTAGTGTTACAGCACTGAATCATTATTATGATGAATTTATCCCGAAACGGGCTCGTATGTCTAAACTTCTTCAGTCGCTTTATGGTGAAGGGCGAGAAGGTGGACCCGATGGTGGGCGAGTCGTTGCAAAGGAATTTTATGGTTATGACCACGCAGTATTAACGCCTGAAATGGCAAGGTATCTTTAGCAAAGGCACTTAGGGTAGACATTGACAGGACTATTGTTCATTATTCTTTTTAGCTTCTGCGATCGAGTGCAGACGGGTTGGTTTCCGGGTACTGCGGGTCTTGAATTGGAACCACGAAGAGCACAAAGAAGAGCTTTTCTTTTCCTT
>NZ_JAHHPO010000632.1 GCF_024606365.1 Endozoicomonas sp. ONNA2 | reverse complement strand
GTTTAAATTAGCCTTGATTGGAACGATCGTAAGGCCGATTCTATCGCCCTGGGATCTGAAGTTGGAAAACTTCGCAAGGTTTTATTACACCGCCCAGAATTAAGCCTGAAGCATTTAACACCAGGCAACTGTCAATCACTGCTGTTTGATGATGTCCTTCGAATTGAACAGGCTGGAAAAGAGCACGACGCATTTCAAAAAGTATTAACCGATAATGGCGTTGAAGTTTTTCTGTTAACTAAATTGCTGGCTGAAACACTGAATTTCAGTAATGCAAAAAGCTGGATTCTTGATCGTCAGATTAACAATTACCGTTTTGGTGAAACTCTGGCTATGGAAGTTCGCTCCTACCTGGAATCACTGGATAACCTGACCCTTGCCAGGCACCTGACCGGTGGTTTGACCTGTGCAGAAATGGGTGCTAACAGCAAGAGCATGACGCTGGACAGAATGTCAGAAACAGACTTCCTGATTGAGCCTATCCCTAACCATCTGTTTACCCGTGATACCTCCTGCTGGGTATACGGCGGTGTTTCCATCAACCCCATGGCGAAAAATCCCCGCAAGCGTGAAACCGTGCACCTTCGCGCCATCTACAAGTTCCACCCAATGTTCAAGAATGCTGAGTTCCTCACCTATATGGGTAACGAAGACTGCAACTACGACAATGCCACCATTGAAGGCGGCGATGTTCTGGTACTCGGTCGGGGCAATGTGCTGATCGGTATGTCTGAACGTACCACTCCACAAGGTGTAGAACAACTGTCCAGGGCTCTGTTGAAAACAGGTCAGGCCAGGAAAATTATCGCGCTTGAACTGCCGAAAGCCCGCAGCTGTATGCACCTGGATACGGTGTTTACGCAAATGGACATCGACTGCTTCACCTACTACCCGGACATTATGCACGCCGATACGGATTGCTGGGAATTAACGCTTGGTGAGCATGAAAAAGTTGAAACCAACCGCGTTCACGATGGATTCACCCACGCTATTGCCCGGGCACTGGATGTACCGGAACTGCGTTTGATTCCAACCGGCGGTGATGTATTTGAAGCAGAGCGTGAACAATGGAATGATGCCAACAACGTACTGACCATTGAGCCAGGTGTTATTGTCACGTACGAGCGCAATGTAAACACCATTCGCAATATGGAAGAAGCCGGAATCAAGGTATTAGCCATTCCGGGTGAAGAATTAGGCAGAGGACGTGGTGGCGCCCGGTGCATGAGCTGTCCAATACAACGGGATGGCATTTAATTCTTAATAGGGATCACCACCTGAAACAATGATGCCGGTCAACTGTTGCAGTCATCGACCGGCATAATTGCTGAATACTATGATGCGCTCAGTGATGGTTGCTTTCAGTAGTTACCAGAAGCGATCAACACTGTCAATCCGGACCCGCTCTGCGGGTGTATGGGGATTTTCGATCTGCGGACCAAATGAGATCATATCCACACCGGGTTTTGCCGCACTCAAAATGCCACATTCCAGTGCTGCGTGAATAATCTTGATCTCTGGCTTGCTACCATTTAATTGCTGGTATACTCGTACAATACGCGTTAGCACATCAGAGTTCGGGTCCGGCTGCCAACCCGGGAAAAAACCTGCCTGTTTGACCTCTGCCCCGGTCAAACTGAACAGCCCACTGATATTGTCAGCCAGCTCAATGGTTGCACTGTCAATCAGGTGGCGAGTAAAACAATCAACCGAAATCTGGCCGTCCTTCATGAGCAGCACGCCGAGATTGTTGGAGGTTTCAACAACGCCCTCAAAATGATCGCTATAACGTTTCACTCCATGGTGGCAACTATGCAGCGCATTAAGCCACAGTTTCTGATCCACGGTGGTAAATACCCGGGCAGGAGCTGCCATACTCTCAACGTTCAGGCATAAGTAGGGTTCAACGGTGTTCAGCTCCTGTTTTAATAACTGATCAAGTTGATCAATAGCCTGCAGAGCTTCTTCGGTATCAAGGTTTAATAAGACAGTGCCGTTCAGTAATGCAGCATCAAGTCCCAGAGCACCGGCCATGGTGGTTTCTTCAGTCACTGTAAACAATGCCTCCAGAGGACCATGGCAAACATCTGTACTTTCAAGCAATGCCAGCATGGCAGCGACACCAATACCATTATCAGCGCCCAGCGTGGTATCCGTGGCAGTTAACCATTCACCATCAATTTGCAGCTGAAGTCCATCAACCAGAAAATCATGGGAACTTTGTCGGGTTTTTTCCGGCACCATATCCAGATGGCTTTGCAGGCAATAAGGACTCGGGCCAGCTCTCTGGGCGGAATTCTAATTTTTTGCCGCAGCCATCACGGCATTGCACTGATAATCTCAAAGCTGGATGTCGTCTGGAAAATTGATCAATCACAAGGTTTTCACTAGTGCCTGAAGCTGATATCGTTTGCCTTGAGTTAGCTGTTCGTATTGTTTGGTTTTAGAGTGCTCATTCCGGACACCCACTTCAGAGTGGGACAACCTGGAAATTTACCGACAGCTGTCTTGCATATCAAGTTTCAGCCTGTGGCACTTATCGTATACTCCAGCCTTCATCTTGTTTAGTCCACGGTAGTGGTTTGATTTATTGTGTCTGTTCAGGATGAGTTTTGCACTGGAAGTACGCTTTATTGTGCTTAATGTCTACCCTCAGAGGACGTCCTATGGCCATTGAGCAGTTCCTGGTTCGCCGACATATTAATTTTACCCGTGTGACTCATCCACCGTTTCTGAGCTGTGATGATGCCAATGAGCAATTACCGAATTTGCCCGGAGCCCGAACGAAAAACCTGTTTATTGTTGATAAGAAACAGCAGCGCTACTTTCTGCTGGTATTGGCAGATCATAAGACGCTTGACTGGTCGGAACTGGGAAAATTGATAGGTGGACGGCTACAGTTGGCGTCGGAGGATCAGGTCAAAGAGGTGTTGAAACTGGAACCGGGTGCCGTTTCCCTGTTGGCATTAAGAAATGATCCGGGACACCGGATAACATTGCTGGTTGATGAGGA
The DNA here is from genome assembly GCF_024606365.1 of Endozoicomonas sp. ONNA2. Taxonomy (GTDB): domain Bacteria; phylum Pseudomonadota; class Gammaproteobacteria; order Pseudomonadales; family Endozoicomonadaceae; genus Endozoicomonas. The sequence continues at coordinate 1,208 of NZ_JAHHPO010000632.1, read as the reverse complement.
TGTCTGGTCACAGGATGCCATTCAATGCCATCCATTGGTAAATACTGCGACGTTGGTGATAAGTAAGTCAGGGATAAACAAATTCCTGTCACACACCGGTCATAAACCTGCAGTTATTACTGTGCCTGAGCGAGCCAGGAAGCCGGAGCTGGCCTGACTCAACCGACCAGCACAGAGCTAATGGTTTTATACAATTCAGTAATGGCGGTGTTTCGGGTGGGGGTGACAAAAATGGTGTCATCGCCACCGACACAGCCAAGGATACCGTCCGCCTTTCCCAGGGAGTCCAGTAGCCGGGCAACAATTTGTGCTGCTCCGGGTGTGGTTTTGATAACCACCATGTGATCGTTGTAATCGATGTCTGTCACTAAACTGGATAATGGTGCATCAATAGCAGGCACACTAATTTCACCCGGTACACAGTAAACTGCCTCTTTTTTTGCGTTGCGTGTACGGACCGCACCAATATTGTTCAGAATGCGGGAAATTTTTGACTGGCTTACATCTTGAAAACCCTCGGCTTTCAGGGCCTCAACCATCTCTCCCTGGTTTTTAAACTGCTTTTCACACAACAGAACTTTAAAGGTTCTGATCAGCTCTGCATCCCGGGTTCGCATATCTTTTTCCTTTAGCCCGACTATTTCAATAGAGGAGGGAAGTTCCACCCAAACACCTGATATACCAAAAATCTGCTATGGAAAAAGCAAATCTGAACTTGCCATGACTCAATCTACACAAGAGTCCCTCCGTTTTCATCCTGTAAATGGTAAAAACTGTTTACTGTCGGAGAACTCTCTTCCGACTCTTTAATGTTACCCTGTGCCTTGCGGTTTCTGATTACCAAACCCGTCGTAAAACATCGCCTAATCGGGGCGGGCCGCGCAGGCGCTGAGCGCTCCGCTTGAGTGTTTGTTCATTCTTTGCTATTTTTCGTCAGTCTCTTGCTGACCTACTTTCAGGTAGACTGGGTCGCGCAGACGGGATGTAAAGTGGGGCGCCCCCCCGCCTGCGGATTTCGTGTGAGACTTGGGGAGCATGGGGCGAGGCATCCCCGGTTCCCTGAGCTTAGGACTGTGAAACGGAAACGTTCTTGAGCGATCAAGAACCATCGCCCGCCAGGGCGGGGAGTGCCAGCAACCATCAAGACTAACCTTCCAGGAGGCTGTCCGAGAATAGCGCCCGACTGGGCGTCCCCGTAGCGAGGACGA
>NZ_JAHHPO010000631.1 GCF_024606365.1 Endozoicomonas sp. ONNA2 | reverse complement strand
CCCCTGTTTAGGTTTTTAAATTCAGGAGAGGCGACAACTATGTTGGCACAGGGGGGAACCTTCATCACCATGGATTCATGGTGATATTGGACAGACCTGAGGGCAGGAAGTTTCCGGACAGAAACAGTTTGTTTGACATCCAGCAGGCTCCGGTGTCTTCTTATTTCCACGCTCTGCGTGGTAATGCATACCGCATTTGCCTTCAATCCGGCGTACCAGCGTCTCTTATTTCCCAGACTTGTAAATGGATATTGGTAACGTCGCCATTCTGAGTTTGGCTCAGGACCACCACCTCATGCTCTGATAGTGGATTGAAGTAGGCTTTCAGAATACCGTCTTGCTTGATAACCCCTTTGAGTGACCAGTGCTGTTGATCGCTGCACCCGAGGATTCCTGCCATTGAAGGGTTCCAGGTCAGCACATGAAGGCCGGACGGGCTAAACCAGGGTATGGTGATTGGGGCGCATTCTTCGGTGATGGTTTCAATTGCCCATTGTCCAGTCTGGCTCTTCCCCCAGATGTAGACTGTACCCGACTCGCATCTGACCAATAAGTGGTTGTCAGACGGACTGAACCGCGCCACTTTCACCAGAGAATTGTGTCTGAGCGTTATTTCTGAATCAAGAATCGCTCTTGATACGGCATCTGGCTGCAGCAAGCGACCATCGTCCAGCGGCCCGGCAGACAAATTTTCCGGTATGCGCCATAGCAGCACATCACGGTCTCTGACCCTGTCTTGCAGCATATCTTGCTGCATACCAAGGCCCACGAAGCCCGTGAACGAGGCCTTGTTGAATAGATATTGACCGGTAGAACTGAAGAAAACCGTACAAAAGTATGGGAAGATCATAGTCTCTTCCCATTCTCCCGATGCTTCCAGGCTGTATATTGAGACCCGCCCGGGAATGCCATAATGTTTTTCAAAACCCACCAGAAACTGATCCGTGACCGGGCTAAATTGGGCATGAGTAACATAATCATCTTTACATTTTTCCAACCTCTGTGATTTCCAGTCTTTAGCGCTACAATCGTTCAGAGATAGCATCGTTATTTCACTCGCACAAAATGGTAGATGCGACCAGAGGAGTGCAAGATATCGCTCCGATGTACTGAACAGGGCCTGTTTAATCAACTCTCCGCAGAGGCCGTTAACCTTCACTTTCCGCCATTCATTATTGTTGTCCATGCGACAGACGATGAGAGGATCGTGCTTGTAGGCCGCCATATATTCCCCCGAGGGGCTGAACACGACCGCATGACCCGACAACTTTACCTTGTCGTCCTCGTTCCAGCGGTTGTCGGCAGGTTGCAACATATTCGCGCGATTCATACCGTTCCAGGTAAACAGGCGATTTTCACACGCACTGAAATTTGCCCCGGAAACCACCCGGGAGCGGCTGTTATCAGACCAATTCAGGTGCTCTTCTGCCCATTGCCCCTGGTCATCCCTGGCCAGAACCCGGGAGTCATTCAGGCAGCGGCCATAAAACAACAGATGGCGACAGGATGGGCTGAAGCGAACCTCAAGAGCGGAACCGGTCTGTGGCTGTGAATGCCATGCTGCACGCTGAGGGATCGTAACTTTTAATCGCTTGACCATACGATAAGCCGGACGTGATTCCATCCTCCCCAAGGTGTCAAGGCATAATAGGGCGGACATCTGCGGGAGGTTCTTTATTATCCTGTCCCTGAACGATATCCCTCTGTTGTTGGGTGATGCCGGAGTGGCAAATGGATGAAAGCACCGGGATTTTTTCTGCCCAAGGGCATGTTGCTGGAACTGTTCCCGGAAACGTCGGGGAAGCCGGGCAAAATAAGACAGTTCCTGAATGTATTTGTATTCTTTGACCACATCCCGAAATGCCAGACAGGTTGCATTTACATGGCGGATATCATCGAATTCAAGGTAGTCAAAAATCCTGACCAAGAGTTCGGGAGGAAGTTCAGTAATCCTCCTTTGCCACACAGTTTGCCATCCTGAATTCAGGCATAAAGGTTGTTTCAGTGGGGGCTGTTTCTGAGGACTTATCTGCGCAAGCGCGATAGTGGACGGGGAGTCAGAGGGTGAGGTTTTTGTCGGCAGATGAGCAGGCCAATCCGGTGCCATCGGGACACCGGCGGCACTTGAAGACAAAGGGTCACTCATTGATTTGCCCCATTATTAATGAGTTATTACCGGCACTGCGAGACACGTCGCAACCATTGATTCACGGTTTTAATGGACAGGCCAAAGTTCAGGAAGTTCACGGGCAGCCTGATTGTCCTTTGATTAATTAACTCCGATAACCCCCCCCGGAGTCTGCAGGATGTGGAACAGCCCCTTTCTGCCCGGAATCATAAGAGTTTAATGGGAGGCTAATTTACGGAGAGGTTCGGTATGCATTAGAGGGTGTTGCGAAAGGACTTAAAAAGAAGGGCACCACAAAGACACAAATGCCCATGGCGCGTGAAAATATTTTGCGCCACCCTCA
>NZ_JAHHPO010000630.1 GCF_024606365.1 Endozoicomonas sp. ONNA2 | reverse complement strand
TGCCGATACGGTTGGCTGTTGAACATCAATAGTCCAATCTTTAACAGCCTTTTTAGCATCGCGATCTTTTCTATTTCTTAGAGTAGTTCCCGAAATACTCAGTTTTGCATACGTTTGATCATCTGAGCATGGCTCTGCTTTATCCGACTGACCAGTTTGATATTGGTATGATGGATCGGTCGGGACTTGCATCTTGGAAGGAATCATAGAAATACCCTTATGCTTGTTGTTTATGTAAGAAAAAAATTCATAAATTTGCGAGGTATTGGCTACTCTCGCAGCTTTATAGATTAGAGAAACTTGGATAAAGTTCCCTAATTCATGAAATTTATAAATAAACGTTTTTCAGTTTTACATAATTATCGGCTGAGTACTTAAAGAAACTACGCTCTTGTTCCGATATTTCCCGCGTTTTTTTAGCCGGGTTGCCCTTGTAGACAAAGCCACTGTCAAGACGCTTGCCAGGGGGGACCAGACAACCGGCGGCGACAATGACCTCCTCTTCTACCACTGCGCCATCCAGAATGATGGCACCAATACCGATCAGACATCGATTTTTAATAGTACAACCATGCAGAACCGCTTTATGTCCTACTGTTACCTCATCACCAATGGTCAACGGATGGCCAGAGGGTTGGTAATCACTGGCATGGGTAATGTGCAGAACTGCACCGTCCTGTATGCTGGTCTTGCTGCCAATACGGATTGAATGCATATCACCGCGGATAACCGCCATTGGCCATACAGAGCTGTCATTCCCGATGGTGACATCGCCAAGCACAAATGCACTCTCGTTGATGTAGACCCTTTCGCCAAGAACTGGCATTTTATTATTGAAGCTTTTGATGGCTTGATTCATTGGGCAGGGCTCCTCTGGTGTTTCTGCCTTGGTGGATGCGGCTGATGGAAAGTGCATTGATCGGATTCTGCTTGAATTCATCCGATGATGCACCCATCTACTACCAATAATTACTATGAAATTTAACGAGTACAGAGAGCTGTCCTATGGTTAACCCGTTATTGGAATCCAGTGAACTTCCCCCATTTTCCAAAATTCAGCCAGAACATGTAAAACCCGCCATCGAAGCCATTATTGCTGATAATGAGCAGGCGGTGGCGGCATTACTGGCTTCTGGTGCCGGAGGTGCCACGCTCGGATGGCACTCATTGCAGGAGCCCCTGGATCAGCTAGATGACCGCCTGGGGCAGGCATGGTCACCGGTTGGCCATATGAACGCGGTGGTCAACAGTGAGGCGCTGCGGGAAGCCTACAATGGCTGTTTGCCGATGTTATCGGAATACTCTACCCGTCTGGGGCAGAATCGTCAGTTGTTTGAGGCTTACCAGTCCCTTGCAGACTCTGAAGAGTTTAATCAGCTGGACAGCGCCCAGCAAAAAGTGATTAACGATAACCTCAGGGATTTTCGTTTAGCCGGTGTTGCTTTGGAAGATGAGCAAAAAGCCCGTTTCGGTGAGATCAAAAAACAGCTGTCCGAACTGACCAGTCAGTTCTCTGATAATGTGCTGGACGCCACCATGGCCTGGAGCAAACTGATTACCGATGAATCGGAACTGGCTGGTTTACCTGAGTCCGCCATGGCCGGGGCAAGGCAGCTGGCTGAGGCTAAAGAGAAAGAGGGTTGGCTGTTGAATCTGGACTTTCCCAGCTACTTTCCGGTGATGACCTATTGCGATAACCGGGAACTCAGGAAAGAGGTTTACACCGCCTTCTCTACCCGCGCTTCAGACCAGGGACCCAATGCCGGGGAGTTTGATAATACGGAAAATATCAGGGAGATTCTTAAGCTTCGCCATGAACTGGCCCGGTTACTGGGCTTTGCAAACTACACAGAATACTCTCTGGCCACCAAAATGGCACAGTCGCCGGACAAGGTCATTGAATTCCTGCAAGACCTGGCGGCAAAAAGTAAACCTCAGGCAGAAAAAGAGCTGGCGGAACTAAAAGCGTTTGCCAAAGCAGAGTTCGGTATTGAAGGTCTTGAAGCCTGGGATGTTGGTTATTATGGCGAGAAACTGCGTCAGCAACGTTATGCCATTTCCCAGGAAGAACTGCGCCCATGGTTTCCGGCAGAAAAAGCCATTGCCGGAATGTTTGACGTGGTCAATCGACTCTTTGGCATTGAGTTTGAAACTGTGGATAACGTGGATACCTGGCATAAGGATGTTCGCTTTTTTAACATCACCCGACAGGGAGAGGTAATCGGTCGTTTTTATCTGGACCTTTACGCCAGGGAGCATAAGCGTGGCGGTGCCTGGATGGATGTCTGCCGTTCCCGCTGGCAACAGGATGACAAGTTACAACTGCCGGTCGCTTACCTGACCTGTAACTTCACACCACCCGTAGGCGATAAACCGGCACTGTTGACCCATGACGAAGTGGTTACGCTGTTCCATGAGTTTGGCCATGGGCTGCACCATATGCTGACCAAAGTGGATTATGCAGCAATTTCCGGCATCAATGGCGTTGCCTGGGATGCCGTAGAATTGCCCAGTCAATTTATGGAGAACTGGTGCTGGGAGGAGGACGGCCTGGCCATTATCTCCGGTCATTTTGCAACCGGAGAGCCTCTGCCAGAGGCCATGCTGAATAAATTGCTGGCGGCCAAAAACTTCCAGTCTGCCATGATGATGGTCAGACAGCTGGAATTTTCACTCTTTGACTTCAAACTGCATAAAGAATACCGGGATAGCATCGATGTTCAGGCCCTGCTTGATGAGGTGCGCCAACAGGTGGCAGTGGTGATACCACCGTCTTTCAACCGTTTTCAGAACAGCTTCAGCCATATCTTTGCCGGTGGTTATGCTGCTGGCTATTACAGCTATAAGTGGGCCGAGGTGTTATCCGCTGACGCGTTTTCACGCTTTGAGGAAGAGGGGATTTTTAATCGGGAAACCGGTGAGTCCTTCCTTCATGAAGTGCTGGAAAAAGGCGGTTCAGCTGAACCTGTGACGCTGTTTGTCAACTTCCGTGGCCGAGCACCGGAGATTGATGCGTTGTTGCGACACAGCGGGATTCAAGCGGATTAATGACTTGGGCTTATTTTGCAAAACAGATGAGTAAAACAACCTTTTGAAATAAATACGCAGCAGTTGATTTAAGGTGCTTTGTGCTGCGTATAAAAGTCAAAATCATCAGTCAGAGATCAAAAGCCATGAAAACCAGGCGCTTCATTGCAGGCGCGGTATGCCCTGCCTGCGGCACAATGGATTCAGTTCGAATGTTTCGCAGTGAGACCGGGCGGGATTACCGGGAATGTGTTGAATGCGGCTTCAGCGATGAGATGGACGTCAATCCCAAGCTGGAAGGAAATTTGCCAGAAGCCCGTATTACCAGGGAAGAGAGTGTTCTGGAAGATCATACTGACATTATTCGATTTATTGATGACCCAACAGGAAAAAAATAGTGAGGGTGCATTAATAATATGGTCTACATTACTATATGGAAAATTTAAGCTGCCTGGTTAAATCCGTTGAAAGGTTAAGTCTATATGTTGGCACCAGTACCGACCCAAGTAAGCCCGGAAGAAGCACTATGTTTACAGGCTTCCCGACGGTGTTTCGATCTTGAGAAGAAATGCTGCACTTTCAGGGGGCTTAATGTCACAAGGCTGGATGTTTTCAGAAGCTTCATGTTGGTAGTAGAGTATGCTTCATTGGGCGCTGTTACAGGGGCGGCCCTGGGTGTTGTTACCGGTAGTATTGTCGGCGTTTTAGCAGGCGGTTTGGCAGGAACCCTGGCAGGCAGTACAGTAGCAGGTGCAGCTAGTGCCGTTGTTGTTTATACAGGTGCTGAACATACTGCATTAAAGCGTGTCGGTCATGGTGCTCTGGGAGGTTTCATTGGCGCTGGTACAGGTGTACTCCTGAGACCCGCGGTTATAGCTCTGGAAAATGCACTGGGAATAGAAGGAGTGGCAAAAGGTGCATTAGATGGCGTTTTCGCTGGTGCGGTGGCTGGTTCTATCTCAGCCTTGCCTGCAGGTATTGCAACCGTAATAAATAATTATTTTATCAGGAATAGAGTCGTAGAGAGATCAGACCCTGTGGTTCAATTATCCAATACTGTAGAGCCTGATCAAATGCTGGAACTTTCCGAGGTTACGACTCATACTGCCAGAGCCAGATCAACAGTGGTGGCTATCGACAATGAAGCGTTTGTTGAAGATAACCTTTAATAAATCGCAGTAACACGAAGAATCACAGATCAGGCCGAAGCAGTGAATTTCAGCTCAATACCCAGATTATTCGACAGGCAGTTCCAGCGTGACCAGATCCTGATCCACTCTTCTGCACTGTGGTCATGGATGAGTGTCCTGAACTTCTCTTCATTGAAGATCGGTTGTGAACGCATCATCTGATCCACCGTTCTGCCTACAATCACATCCAGCTCATTAGCAAAGTCTTCCCCCAGTATTGAGTGAACTATCAGATTAGCCCAGGTCATATTTGTCGGAATCAGTGTTGACCCTGTTTTTACGTGGTATTGGTCGTTTACTTCTTCAATGAGTCGATGGGCAAAATAGGCTTTATCCAGCAATAAATCGAGCCCGGATATGAGCTGATCACTGATTGTGTCAGCCATAAAATTTTCTTCAACAATATCCAGAAATGGTGAAATAACATGGTGAACCCCGACTTGCCGGGAGGCTTCATTAAGCGCTTCCAGAAAGTCAGGAACATGGTCAATATAATCCATTGTGAAACTCAACAATGTCTCACAGGCGTTGTCCTCAGGCAGTTCAATGGTGCGATGTAATTGTTCAATCTGATCACTGATAAGCTTTTGCAGGTGTCTGCTTTGCGCTTCCTGCTCTTTGACCTGAATGATTAACTGTCGGATTGCCTGCACATCCATATTGATCCCCTGTGTTTATCCTTTAATGCCAGCTGGAATGACTGGCAATGATGGCTGTCCGGTAGTCATTAAAAAAACTATAGTACGGATTATAAGACAAGAGATAGTAAATATTCATTTTTTATATATTTCAAGATTTTTATAAATAAAATAATTTAGCAACTGGCGTTCGAAATCTGTATATCAGTCATTTTAATGAGCGATATTATGCCGTTGCTTTTGTGGTATCAGGAGGCTGTCCAGAAGGCCGGGGCTGAACATTAGGAAAATGTTTCAACAGAAGGGGAACCATCTGTTGTTCGATGGGTCCAAAATCCTTAAAAATGTATCGTTGTTCTGGCTGAGTAGGACTTTTCTGAATAATTTAATGCCTGGTGATACAATTCATCGTTATTGTCAGCCTGAAATCTGTATCCCAAAATTAACTTAAAGGTCCAAAAGTTATGTTGCCCGAAGCACGTCTCGATGTTCAATCATTGCCTTTAATGCCGTCTGAATCAGAGGTCAGTGAAGTTGCTATTGCAACGGCATTCAACAGCAACGTCAAGATAGCAGCCCGCTGTCCACGGCAGCTTCCTGATTCCGGGGAGCGTCCAGAGCACTCGCTGGATGAACAACAAATCACGGCGCTAAAGCCTGACGGCGTAAAAACAGAGCTTGTCAAATCACCAACCACGTTTCAGGAAAATGACTTATTACTCGTTTACCCTTGTAATTCAGTTGACAGAGGGGATCCAGGCCTGAATTTAAAGATTAATCCAAAACAGCTTAAAAAAAATCTTTCTAATAGCATAGGTGATTTTTTGTATGAGGAATGGATAGATCATAAAAGAAAAAGTCCTCCTGCACAGGAGGAAATAAAGTCACTGACTGATTCAATATTGGCAAGGCTTCCTGCAGAATTGACTGAGTTCCTGAACAAAGACTGGTCCGGTAAAGAGTTTCTTGCTCCCGATGAGTATCAAGCTCTGGCGAAGTTCCATAGCGCAATCATTTCGCTTAAATGCGATGACCTGGAATACCGGAATGACAAAAATGAAGAGGACTTTGAACAATTTTATATAAAGGAGTGTTTACCCTTGCGAGCTGGCTGGAGCGAAAAAGAAATAAAACTCATAGAGTTTTGGTTGAATGAGGAATTAGAGGATTGTCAGCGTTACCCTGACGCTGAACGGATGAAAGAATATATTAAAACATGCCATTATGGCATATTCAAAGCCCACTGCGTGACGGTTTGTGACGACTGTATTTCTCGTGTTGTTGAAAACTGGGAATCCTATGAATTCTTTAAAAAAATGATGAGTCAGGGGAAGGTATTGCAGTAACACAGAACCTTCAGGTGGTTTATTGATTGAACTTTTCATAACCCCCTTTGTCTCATATAACAGGAATCAACCATAGTTAATCAGGTACTGTTTGATTCCACAGATCAGTGTTTTTTATCAACTTGATAAGTCAGGTATTTGACGATGTCCCCTTTACCAGCAAGCTTACCCCCTTCTTTACTGGCATTAGCCAATCAAATCAATACTCCAGCATTACAAAACATACCCTTTACTAATGATCCTGACTGTATTGTCAGGGATTGTATCAACCAATTATCCTTTAAACTCTTACAATCCCCAGATGATACCAGTGCGGTATTGTCCTCCATGAGCCTGCTCCTGGCACTGGGCATGCTGATAGCTACTATGGATAATAACTGTGACAAGGAGCGAATTCTGTGCCTGCCAGAAGGCTCCCTTACTAAACAATTGGAGGAAGCAATACATCAGTTGCTTGGCCAATACAACGAGGAGTTCTCCTTCGATAAACACCGGATAGTTTCCTCAGTAAACTTTTTTGTATCCGGGTATTACTCTCAGAACCCAGCGTTTGCACGGATTCTGTCTGAACATTATCACACAGAAATATTACATCCCTCATTAACAGAAAATGCTGCTGAAGTTGCCACAGAATTTGTCAGTAGAGTCACTGAAGGCCAAATAACCAAGCTATTTAATAATCCTGGGCTGTTTAAAATTGCCATGGGGAATGTTTTATTATTTCAGGGAGCGTGGACAAAAGCTTTTAATGAAAGTAACACTGTTGAATTCCCATTTTGCTGTTCAAACGGCAGAATCATTAAAAATGTCAAAATGATGCAGTCAAAGGAGCTATTGCAATTTACCAACTCAGGAAGATTTACCGCTATCTCTAAACAACTCAAGCATAATGGTGAAAAGTTAAACTTTATTGCCATAAAACCCAATGCGGGTACATCTATAAATGATTTTGATAGTAGCCACCGTGACCAAATGATCCAGATGTTAGCAGAGGCTGACCACCGAAAGGTGAACCTCATGCTTCCGAAAATCGAGATAGATACAACCATTGAAAACCTTTTGGATAAAATTGCTGAAATCAGTGGGACTGATATAACAATCGACCAGCTAAACAGACTGGGTTTAGTTCCGGGTGACGCCCTGGATGTTTTTCAGAAAATAAAAGCCTCTATTAATGAGTCCGGTGCCAAGGTTGCAGTGACAACTATTGTAAAAGGAGAAACCTGCGGCAGGCCTGAAAAGGAAATTGAATTTACATTTAATAGTTCCGGTTATATTGCCTTTGTTGACGAAGGTGGTCGGCGATTACTGGAGCTGATGATTAAAGATGGTGAATTTCTGGTCACTGACGGATTGACATAAATAATTTAATCCATCTAACTGAGTAAGTCGATGGAATCGAACAATCAAATAAAGGGTGTGAATTGCTATGAATTCATCATTCAACACCGCTATACGCACCCTATACTGCAGTTTGAATCACCGATTATTGCCTCTGGTGGAACCAATAGTGCGGGTCGTGAGGCTACCCTTGTGTACGCTATATCCACAATCAACAAAGCCTGCCACTGTGGCACATTGGAAGCTGGTTGTCTAACGGCCTGTGACCGATGTCGATACCGGATTACTGAAAACTGTCAGGTATATGAACGCCTTAAAATACTTGCGAACCAGAAATTGTCATAACACAGGCATTTTCCTTCCGGTGTTTTAAATTTAGATTCCTCCTTAGAGTGACTGTGTAATTAGTCAGACAATATCAATACGTTTGGTTAAACGCTTTTAAGGACCAGGCAGAGTCTGGTTAGACATACTGCCCCTCTGCTTTTTGGTACAATAATTGCTTGCAGCTAAAAAAGAATATCTTGTTTATAAATTTTTGCACCGTAGGGCATAAGTAAAAATATTGTTTAATTACAACCCTTTAAAGGCATATCATGAATTATATCAAGAGATTAATAAACGACATATATAGTATTTTTAAATTGGCGATTTCATTTTTTTTCAGCATGTTGTTTAATGGTTTTTTAGAACTATACTCTATAACGATTATTGTCAGACTTAGAGTGTTCTTCTTGGAATTATTTGTCATAGTATTTCTATGGTATGAGGTGTTGGATTTGCAATTAAGTAGTTGGCCAAATGGAATCGTATATTTCTGGCTAAGTGGACAGTTGCTATG
>NZ_JAHHPO010000629.1 GCF_024606365.1 Endozoicomonas sp. ONNA2 | reverse complement strand
CATGACTATCGCCGTTTATTATAGCAGCTGATTCATGACGTACGATCAGTGGTAAGCAGGAGGGATTGTGTGAGGGAGCGCCGTACCGGGGAATACGGTCGACTCAGCAAAACTCCCCAAGAGCGGCAAAGGACAAGCGAGATCGGGAGCACGTTTATGAAATATCCGGTTTTGTGAGCTGAACACCAAACGCCTTACAACAAGCACTTCAGGGCAACTTCAACCATCTCATTGAACGTTGACTGACGATCTTCCGGTGGCAGTGCTTCACCGGTGCGAATATGGTCACTGACGGTACAAATGGCCAAACCCCTGGCACAAAACTCTGCGCAAACGCCATACAGACCGGCCGCTTCCATCTCTACACCCAGTATCCCGTACTTTTCCATGGTGTCGAACATGGCAGGATCAGGATTATAAAACAGATCGGCAGAGAACAGGTTACCTACCTTGACCGGCTGGTTCATGGCACGGGCAGAGCTAACGGCATTTTCCAGCAACCCGAAATCCGCGATCGCCGAAAAGTCATGATCCTTGAAACGCATGCGATTCACTTTGGAATCCGTACAGGCACCCATACCGATCACAATGTCGCGCACCTTAACGTCCCTGGAAATAGCGCCACAGGAGCCAACCCGAATCAGACTCTTGACACCGTATTCGGTAATCAACTCTTTGTAATAAATAGACGCCGAGGGAATACCCATACCTGAACCCATGACAGATACCCTGACGCCCTGATAGGTGCCGGTAAAGCCCAGCATGTTACGCACATCCGTCACCTGTTCACCACCTTCCAGAAACGTTTCGGCAATATGCCTGGCACGCAGGGGATCACCGGGCATCAGGCAGACATCAGCAAAGGCACCGGGCCTGGCATTAATATGAGGTGTCACGGTAAAATCCTCGTTCTCGATAAAACACGACGATTAAAGTACATCAAGGATTACTCCCTGATGCGGAATAACTCATTGAAATGATTTACCAGGAGGCAATAGACTGCCCTGCGCGGCAACTGCTTCTGCATCCATGCAGTGGCAGCAAATTGGTCTAAAAATTCCGTTCTGTCCGACAAATAGCACCACTTCTTGTGCCCTTTAGCGTATTCACCTCACAAAACGAAATTTTTATCCTCAATTTTCTGCCATCCTCGCTACG
>NZ_JAHHPO010000628.1 GCF_024606365.1 Endozoicomonas sp. ONNA2 | reverse complement strand
AGCACAAGTGGTTCCAGCTTTTCGGGAAGCGGGCGGCGGGTAGCGGGTAGCGTCTGTAGAAATGTCGAAGTTATTTCAGGACAGCTCCTTAATATCGTAAACGCCATAAATCAAGTGCTCTGACCGCATGAATGCACTATTATGGTGCGATTAAAATTGATAAGCCGGAACGAACGTTAAACATCTTTTCGATGTTATCCATCGATAGGGCTCGGATAGTGTGTTAGGCAGGTTGGCAATTACGCAGCAAAAAATCTGGCTTGCCATAACATAAAGGCTGGTTTGGTTTTTGCATTAACGAAAGCCAATACTGTTTTCATCAGACTCCCGGAGCCTGAAATGTACGGTAAAAATAATAACAATACTTGACCATGAAGCAGCTTTTACCCGGCTCTTTGGCAGCGATCATCCCTGAAACAGGAACTATGCAAAACATCATTCTGGATAACCTCAATACCGTGGTAATAGTGCTCGATCGGGAGTTTCGGGTGATTACCCTGAATCCGGCGGCAGAAACCCTGCTGGATACCAGTTTGAAACGGGTTCTGCACCAGCCGGTAACTACGGTGATTCCTGAAGAAAACTTCAAGGCTGACCTGGATCGCAGTCTGAGTCAGCATCAGCGGTTTACCCGTCGGGAAACCGACTTTCCCATCAATGGTGAGATGATTAATGTGGATTACAGCATTTCACCGATCAACTGTGGGGAAGCAAGGCTGCTTCTGGAAATCAATCCCCGTGACCGGGTGCAGAAAATTTCACGGGAAGAGTCGCTGATCGCCACGCAGGAAACCTCCAGAATCCTGGTCCGGGGGCTGGCTCATGAAGTGAAAAACCCACTTGGCGGTATTCGTGGTGCAGCTCAGCTACTGACCAGGGAGCTGGATAACCAGGAGCTGAAAGAATTCACCGGGATTATTATTCAGGAAGCGGATCGGCTGCGTGACCTGGTCGACCAGATGCTGGGGCCGCTGCAGCCACCGAAGATGCAAGGCCTGAGTATTCATGAAGTACTGGAACGGGTGATGCAGTTAATCAATGCCGAAACCGGTGGAGAACTCAGGCTCAAGCGAGACTATGACCCAAGTATTCCCGAGATCCCGGGTGACTTTGAACGGCTGATACAGGCCATTCTCAACCTGGTGCGCAATGCCATGCAGGCCATTGATCAGGCCATGCCCCGTTCTGCAGGCCTGATCACCCTGAGAACCCGTATTGCCCGTCAATTTACAATCGGCACCCGGCGACAGCGGCTGGTTTGTCACCTGTCGATTATTGATAACGGACCCGGCATTCCTCCTGATCTGATCGACAATATTTTCTACCCCATGATCAGCGGACGGGCTGATGGCACTGGCCTGGGGTTACCCATGGCACAGTCCATCATCAGTCTGCATCAGGGGCTGATCGAGTGTGAGAGTAAGCCGGGTGAAACCATTTTTAATGTATTTTTACCCATCACCAGAGAACCACTTTGGCTGGATATGACACAGGAGTGAAGTATGAGTATGAGTTCCAAAGTCTGGATTGTGGATGATGACCAGGCAATACGCTGGGTTCTGGAGCGGGCCCTGAATTCAGCAGGCATCGAAACACAATCCTTTGATGCGCCGGAAAAAGTACTGGCGGCGCTGGAGCACAGCGAACCACAAACCCTGATCAGTGATGTTCGCATGCCGGGAATGAACGGTTTGCAGCTGATGAAGGCCATTCATGAACAGAAACCGGATATTCCCGTTATTATCATGACGGCTCACTCTGACCTGGACAGCGCGGTGTCTTCCTACCAGAGTGGTGCCTTTGAGTACCTGCCGAAGCCGTTTGATATTGATGAAGCGGTAGCCCTGGTCAAGCGTGGTCAGGAGCATCGTCAGCAACAACTGGCTGAGGCACAGGTACCGGAGGCATCTCCCAAAGAAGAAGAGTCAACGGAAATTATCGGTGAAGCCCCTGCCATGCAGGAAGTGTTCCGGGCCATTGGCCGCCTGTCGCACTCCAACATCACCGTATTGATTAATGGTGAATCAGGAACCGGTAAGGAGCTGGTGGCCAAGGCATTGCATCGCCACAGTCCCCGGGCGGACCGATCCTTTATTGCCTTGAATATGGCCGCGATTCCCCGGGACCTGATTGAATCTGAACTCTTTGGTCACGAAAAAGGTGCATTTACCGGTGCCGGAGGCATGCGCCGTGGCCGTTTTGAACAGGCCGGTGGTGGCACCCTGTTTCTGGATGAAATTGGCGATATGCCCGCCGATACCCAGACCCGCCTGTTGCGGGTCCTGGCCGATGGTGAGTTTTACCGCGTGGGTGGGCATACGCCGGTTAAAGCGGATGTGCGTATTATTGCCGCGACCCATCAGAATCTTGAAAAACTGGTGGAAGAAGGCAAATTTCGGGAAGACCTTTATCACCGGTTGAATGTTATTCGGGTACATCTGCCACGACTTCAGGACCGACGTGAAGATATTCCCAGATTGGCACGTTTCTTTCTCGATAAGGCTGGTAAAGAGCTGGAAGTTGAGCCGAAAATCCTTCACCCGGAAACAGCCGATTTTATTGGCACCCTGGACTGGCCCGGTAATGTCCGTCAGTTGGAAAACACCTGCCGCTGGTTAACGGTGATGGCTTCTGGTCGGGAAGTCCTGCCCTCTGACTTGCCCCCGGAGTTGATGGCCAAAGGGCACAGTAACCCTGGGTCGGTAACCGGCTATGGCAGCTGGCAGCAACTGTTCCGCCAGTGGTGTGACCGTGAGCTGGCAGCGGGTCAGGTCGGGATTCTGGATCAGGCGGTGCCCGCCTTTGAAACCACTGTTATTGAAGCAGCTCTGGCCTATACCGGGGGCCGCAAAAAAGATGCGGCAGAGTTACTGGGATGGGGCCGGAATACACTTACACGGAAGATCAAGGAGTTAAGCCTGGAGCCTTCAGCTTCTTTGGAAAAGCCTTCAGCTTCTCAGGAAAAGCCCCCAGCGCATTTGAAAGAAGAGCTGACTGTTTGAACGCCACATTACGCTTGAAGTGCGGGTCAGTAATATAAAACACCGGCACACAATGCCCTGAAGTCACCTTACGCACTAACCTTTCGCTTTGTATTCTAATTTTGTCTTTTAAAAGATCTAAATCAGCGTGGCATACGGAAAAACTCTTCTATCTCTTCTCTGGAGGGTAATCTCCGGGAAGGTAAAGCTGCAATGTGAAGTAACAAGGCCCGATCTATGCGTTCCCCGTTCAATGGACTATTTTCGTGAGGATTATCACCGATAACAGGCGCTGGTTGTACTTCCCTTGCCCCGAGACTGGTTCGGCATAAAGGACAGGTTGTATTACGTGATAGCCAGGTCATCAGGCAGGTATCGTGAAACATGTGTTTGCATGCTTCGATAACCCTGACTTTGCTGCCGGCAAAAGCTGAATAACAAATAGGACAGTTGTCGGTTGTGAGTTGATAAGGTGATGACTGATCATTTGGGCTGAAAGGTGGTGTGATTCCAGGCATATCGTTTATCCCAAACTTTAATATGGAAGAATCTAGACTTTTTTCTACCAATTTAGTTCCCCGTATTTCCGACATATGGAAAGATGACCGGAAGCAAGGTCAATATTTCGTATTTCACACTGCCTATACTGAAAACAGGATGTAGCAGTAAGGCAGTAACATCATGGAAAGGACTCTATCTTTACGCCAGAAAATTGGTGTATTTTTTCTGTTCGGTATACTTACCGTCACTTTGTTGACCAACGTTGAAGCAGCCACCCAGGGAAAACTGGGGAATACCTCCACCGGTTCATTTTCTATTACGCTCATTGTTTATCCGTCCTTGCAGTCTCAAGTTGCCATTGTGGATGAGAGTACAACGGATGAAGACGGTAATCCGGTTATTATTCCGACCAATACGCTGAGCTTTGATCGCCCGGTTTCCCTCTGTGTCTCAGGGCGTGGCTTATCCCAATTCAGCCTGGCCTCCAGCGGTGCAGACGGTGTTGATTTAAGAGTCTCGGAGCCAGCGGGGGAAACCTGGATTACCGAGCAGCCCTCGGCCATGTTTGGTGTTGAAAACGACTGTCGCAACAGTAGCCGTCAATTGATTGCTCGGCCGGTTACCGGCTTTCAGGGGTCAAAACAACCTGCGACATTAATGATCCATGCTGAATAAAACCCATTTGAGATTATTTTTCGGAGTAATAGAACAGGGGATATTGTTCATCCACTGTCGATTCAAAATTGCTTGAGTTATTCAGCGAAGTTTGATTCAGGGCAAACCGGAATTGCCATTATATGTCCATCAAACACCTTGTCAGTGGAACCTGCCTGCTGGCTACCCTTATCGCCAGCTCACAAGCACTGGCGACCATGTCTCTTGATCGTATGATCGTCTACTTCAAGCCAAACCAGCTGCCACGACAGGATGTGGTGGTCTCCAACCCGGATAAAGAAAATCTCTACCTGCAAACCGAAGTGTACAATGTCGTCAACCCCGGTACGCAGCAGGAAGAACGCATTCGGGTGACCGATCCCAAAGACATCAAACTGCTGGCCACATCGGGAAAAGCCATTATTCCACCCAATTTTAAAATCGGTAGTGCCAAAACCGTAGACACAGAAGGTCTGCTCCTGATCAACATTGCTGCAAGCAGTATAATGAATGGTCATATCTTCCAGGCCAGAAATCTGAACCACAGGCTCCAGCTCAATAGAAACAGTAAATTCAAATTCAACGGTGAGCTGAGGACTGGAGCGTTCGGCAATTAAGGTGAACTGGCTTTCGTACCGGTTGGTAAACGCATTGTTGAGACTATCTGATCGCTGGATTTCAGCCCGCAGAATATACTCGTTATTTCTACGCTGTTGATGTTGATGGCCAAAGGGCACAGTAACCCGGGGTCGGTAACTGGCCATGCCAGCTGGCAGCAACTGTTCCGCCAATGGTGTGATGGTGAGCTGGCAGCGGGGCATGTCGGGATTCTGGATCAGGCGGTGCCCGCCTTTGAATCCATTGTTATTGAATCCGCACTGGCCTATACCGGAGGCCGCAAAAAGGATGCGGCAGGGTTACCGGGATGGGGCCAAAATACAATCACCGGGAAGATCAAGGAGTTGAACCTGGAGCCCTCAGCGCCTCCTGAACAGCCCTCAGCGCATCTGAAAGAAGATCTGATGGTTTGATCGCCACAATACGCTGAAGTTCTGGTTAGCAACGGTATTGATCATGATGTCAACGTTAACAGAATTCTGACATTACCGGGCTGGGCAAAAAGTAATAACTTACCATTCGCTTTTAATATTCTAATTTTCTCGTTTAATGGGTCCAAGTCAGAGTGGAAAATGGAGATACGCTTCCACCATGGTTCTTGAGGGAAATCTCCTGCTACCCATTAAAGCTGAACATTAATTTAGCAAGTCCCGATTGGTGCCCTGCCCGGGGCCATTTTCCGGTTGGTCAGGATTATCACCGTTGGCAGGTGCTAAAGCTGAAAGTGGATTTATCAAGTCCCGATTTATGGCCTGCTCATTCAATGGGCCATTTTCCAATGGGTCAGGATTGCTACCGATGGCAAGCCATTCAAGCGATAGTAGTGCTTCTATCCTGTCTCTTGAGGGGTATCCTCTCGCATTCATTAATAATGAAATTTGATTTATCAAGTCCCGATTTAAGTTCTGCCCTGGGCCGGTTTCCGGGAGGTCAGGATTACCACCGATGGCAGACGCTGGTTGTCCGTCCCTTGCCAAGAGACTGGTTCTGCATACAGGACAAGTTCTATTATTCGAAAGCCAAGTCATCAGGCATTCATCATGAATCATATGCATGCATTCTTTGATAACCCTGACCTCTCTTCCGGCAAAAGAGTCAAGACAAACAGGGCACTTATCCGTCGGGAGTTGATAGGGTAATGACAGGTTATCGGGGTTGGTGGGTGGCGTGATTCCGTCCATATCGAATATACCTATAAAG
>NZ_JAHHPO010000627.1 GCF_024606365.1 Endozoicomonas sp. ONNA2 | reverse complement strand
TTTCACCCAATTCACCACAGAAACACTGACCCGTCTTGGGCAAAATCTCAGTGAGGCCGGCGCCATCAATGGTGGCTACGTGATGTTCGCTGACTATCAACAGGGCCTGACCCGCTACCTGCTCCTGTGCATGCTCAGTAGCCAGAACAGTGTCACCATCACTGATGAGCTGACCATTCAAGACACGTCCTACCTGGACACCGCTCGTATGTCTTTGGCCTGTCGTATCAACATGACTGACTGGCAGAAGAACCCTGATACGGGGCGCTATTTATCGTTTCTTCGGCCAAAGGGAGGCAAACGTCTCAGCACTGTATTCCAGGAAGTTATTGGTTGCAGCGAAACCAGCAGCAGCAAAGAAGAAGCAGACACCCTGCTCAATGCCGTCGAGGCTTATTGCCAGGAAGAGCCATCAGCAGAGAACCGTACGATTGTCAAACGACAGGTTTATGATTACTGCCAGAACAGGCTGGATGAAGGGGAAAGTCTGTCCATGCAGGAGCTGACAGGCCACCTGAGCGAAGCTGGCCCGGATGACTTTGCCCGCTTTGTCAACACCCGGGATTACGATATGAGTACTCCCATGTCCCCTGAGCGCAGCAAATTGACTCGGCTGGTACGCTATACCGGGCGAAGCAAGGGACTTAGCCTCTCTTTTGATGCCGAGCTGCTGGGCGGGCAGATTCGCTACGATGAAACCAACGACCAACTGATCATCACCGGGGTCCCTGACAAACTGAAAGCACAGCTGAAACAGCACCAGGGGGCTGTCCCGGAATAGATGGGGGCTATTCATACCAGAACAACTTTGTTACAAATAAAAACAAGGGATTGATCTGACACCCGGCAAGGGTGGCTGCAATCTGCACAAGCTTTAATCGCAGAGGGTATACAGGTCTGCTTCCTGCTGCGAGCATCCCGCTTGTCGATGAACACCTGATGAACAACCCGGAAGCCACTATGATTTTTCGTGCAGCCTTTCGTGCAGCAACGGTAATCACCACCATCCTGCTGGCATTCGGCGTAGAAGCAAGTGTCAAGGCACTCCCTGCTGTCACTCCTGCCACCATTATCCATCAGCAGATAACATTGAATGAAATACTGATCAGCATTCACCGTCTGCAGCTGGATTTTCTCGATCAAGACGCCAGAGACACCCTGCAGCAAGAACAGCAATCTTTAAACATCAGCCTCAATACTCTGCCAGAGAGCCTGCACGATCCTGAAGCCAATACCCTGCTGGAAACCGCTGTATCGCTTTGGCCTGTGATCAGCAAACACATTACCTGGCTAAGCACCATTCCAGCCAGTGGCAGACCTCCCTCTGTGACCACATTACTGCGGGCA
>NZ_JAHHPO010000626.1 GCF_024606365.1 Endozoicomonas sp. ONNA2 | reverse complement strand
CCACTGGTGTCACGACCGTGCATGGGGTTGGCACCCGGACCAAATGGCTGACCTGCACGACGGCCGTCCGGGGTAGCACCGGTCTTCTGGCCGTATACCACATTAGAGGTAATGGTCAGGACGGATTGGGTTGGAATCGCGTTACGATACATCCTGTGAGAAGCGACTTTCTTCATGAACGTTTCAACCAGCTCACAGGCAATCGTATCAACACGCTCATCGTTGTTACCGAACTTCGGATAATCACCTTCAATTTCGAAGTCGATAGCAATACCGTCTTCATCACGCACCGGCTTGACCCTGGCGTATTTAATGGCAGACAAAGAGTCAGCAGCAACGGACAGACCGGCAATACCACAGGCCATGGTGCGAATGACATCACGATCATGCAGTGCCATCAGAGAAGCCTCATAGGCGTACTTGTCGTGCATGTAATGAATACAGTTCAGGGCAGCCACATACTGAGTCGCCAACCAGTCCATCAGCGCATCATAACGTGCATGGACATCGTCGTAATCCAGGTATTCAGCCGTGATCTTGTCGGTTTTCGGACCAATCTGAACTTTCAGTTTCTCGTCAATACCACCATTGATGGCGTAAAGCAGTGTCTTGCCCAGATTGGCACGGGCACCAAAGAACTGCATCTGTTTGCCAACAATCATTGGCGACACACAACAGGCGATGGCGTAATCGTCGCTGTTCATATCAGGACGCATCAGATCATCGTTTTCGTACTGGATGGAACTGGTATCGATGGATACCCTGGCACAATACTCTTTAAAGCCGACAGGCAGCTGCTCAGACCATAGCACCGTAATGTTTGGCTCCGGCGACGGGCCCATGGTGTACATGGTATTCAGGAAACGAAAAGCGTTTTTGGTCACCAGTGTCCGACCGTCAAGCCCCATACCACCGATGGACTCTGTCGCCCAGATCGGGTCGCCGGAGAACAGCTGATCGTATTCCGGGGTACGCAAGAAGCGAACCATGCGCAGCTTCATCACGAAGTGATCAATCAATTCCTGGGCATTAATTTCAGTGATCCTGCCCGCTTCCAGGTCACGCTGAATGTAGATATCCAGGAAGGTAGCCGTCCGCCCCAGAGACATGGCAGCACCATTCTGGGACTTGACGGCGGCCAGGTAACCAAAATAAGTCCACTGAACCGCTTCCCGGGCCGAGGTAGCAGGACCACTGATGTCACAATCGTATTTGGCTGCCATCTCCTTGATCTGCATCAATGCCTTGATCTGCTCCATGATCTCTTCACGCAGCTGAATGGTACGCTCAAGATCATCCCCGGAATTGAGCGGTGCATCCAGAGACTTGTGCTGCGCCTTCTTGTCGACAACGAGTCGATCAATACCGTACAGGGCAATACGACGGTAGTCACCGATAATACGTCCACGGCCGTATGCATCCGGCAACCCGGTGATCACACCGGACTTGCGACAGTTGCGAATGTCAGCGGTGTAAACATCGAACACACCGGCATTGTGTGTCTTGCGATATTCCGTGAAGATCTTGACAACCATGTCATCCAGCTTACGGCCATAAACTTCACAGGAAGTTTCCACCATCCGGATACCACCGTTGGCAATAATGCCGCGCTTCAGTGGCTTGTCCGTCTGCAGGCCAACAATGGTTTCCCGATTTTTATCGATATAACCGGCATCATGGGAAGTAATGGTGGATGGCAGATCGGTATCGAAATCCAAAGGCGCGTGCGTGCGGTTCTCTTCCTTGATCCCTTCCATGACATCAGCCCACAGCTTGTCTGTCGCTTCAGTAGAACCGGCCAGGAAGGCATCGTCTCCCTCGTAAGGGGTGTAGTTTTTCTGGATAAAGTCTCGAACATTAATGCCTTGGGACCAGTCACCGGAAGTAAATCCTTCCCATGCTGCTGGCAGTTCGCAGGTAGTTACAGTCATATTAAAAGGCTCCTGACAGGTTGGAGAATGCTTTGGGGATGCTGCTTACGGGTCAGTCAATGGGCATTGATCTGTATCAATATAAAAAAATCATTGTCGGCGTATTCTTTGGCTTTTTCGGGCGGCGACATTATATGAACTGATCAGCCAGTTCGAACAGTTGGAATACCTCGCAATACCGGGTAGCACTGCAATTACTCATCATGCCGCTTTGCCCGACTGTCCAAAATGACTTGATCGATAACATACAGAAGGCAGAATTGGTATAACACCTCATCACAAAACCCCTTATGGTCATAAGTAGTTAATCAAATGAAATGGTATTTCTGACCAAGTGGGCAGCTGCTTACTGTAGTGTACGTGTCAATCGAGTCAGCCCGATGAATAAAAACTTCAGGAAAATTACTACTTATACGACAGTTATACCATTAGTGCTAATACCTATAAC
>NZ_JAHHPO010000625.1 GCF_024606365.1 Endozoicomonas sp. ONNA2 | reverse complement strand
CTGCGTTGCTCTAGCTCCTGCATCCATGCAGTCGTGCGGTGGCAGCAAATTGGTCGAAAAATTTCCGACTTTTTATCCTCAATCTTCTGCCATCCTCGCTACCGGGACGCCCAGTCGGGCGCTATTCTCGGACAGCCTCCTGGTTATCAGGTTTTCACTGTTGTATTTCTGATGATGAGAAATGCTGTATGCAAAGAATGAAAGCGTTCTTTCCAAGATGCAGTTGAGGCAGTTATGTACTCTCTTCGTGAAAAAGATCAACGGGTAAATTTGTGTTATGACCAGACTGCAGTATGTCAGGGGATCACTGTTCATGTTCGTTTGGATAATGAGGAGGAATATACTCTGACATGGTCGGGGCAGTCGCAGATATTTGTTCTTGATGACTGGCTCAGTGTCAGGTTGTCTCTAAAGACCAAAGGAAGACAGCTGTTGTTATCTGTGAATGCAGAGATTAGCAAGGGAATCAGTTGGCCAGGGCGCAGTTGGCACCCTCATTGCGCCATCCGAATCAATGTCGTCTCTTTGGGCGATATTTCCGGTCTGTGTGCCCATTATCTTTATAACAGTTGGTGGACACGGCCCCATTTTGATTGTGCCCTTAACAATCTGCCAGAGAAAACGCAGTCTTTGCTGTACGGCCTGGGAGAAGAGTATCACCACCTGCTGGCAGTATGTGATGAACAGGTTCGCTGTGAATTCCAGGGGGGGGGAAGTGGCTGGCATTGAGTTGCTAGTGGGTCCTGCAAAGTCGGGCGTTAGAGATTTTTCGGGCTTGATTGCCATCTATGGTGTCAGTACAGATCCATTTCTACTGATCAATGAGAATGTGCAGTTGGGGCGTCACCATCTATCGTACTATTCCAGGCCAAGAGAGCAACGTACCTTGCCCGAGGTGTTTAACTATCTTGGCTGGTGCAGTTGGGATGCCTGCTATCTTGATGTGAATGAGGATGCCGTTGTTGCCAAAGCGCAGGAGTTTTACTGCAAGGGGATTCCGGTGAAATGGATGCTGGTGGATGATGGTTGGTCCGAAGAGAAAGACCGTCGGCTGTTATCCTGGAAGGAAGATCGGGAGAAGTTTCCGGCCGGGCTTGGGGGGTTGAAGCAGACTCTTCAGGATGGCTATGGTATTCCCTGGTTGGGAGTGTGGCATGCTCTGACCGGTCATTGGGAGGGGATAGATGCACAGGCCAGCTTTCCTGTTCGTTTGGATGAGCTGGACTCATCAAGAAGATTACCTCCAACCTCAGCAGGGGATGCGTTTCGCTTCTGGCACGGCTGGCACGATTATCTGGCTCGTCATGGGGTTGATTTCATCAAGGTCGATGTTCAGGGCAATCTTGCCAACCACTATCAATACCGGGATTTCCCGGGAAAAGTATCCCGGGTTGCGCATCAGGCCCTTGAAGCCTCGGTGGGGCTGCATTTTAACGGTCAACTGATCAACTGCATGGGGATGGCCAGTGATCAGCTCTGGCACCGGCCTTCATCTGCCCTTGCTCGTAACAGTGATGATTTTTTTCCAAAGAAGAGTGGCAACCTCCAGGAGCATGCACTGCAGAATGCGTACAATGCGGTATTTCATGATGCCTTTTTTGCAGGTGACTGGGATATGTGGTGGACCATTCACGAAGACTCTGATGCCCATGCGTTGCTCAGGGCAGTGAGTGGCGGGCCGATTTATACCAGCGATCCGGTTGGGCAGACCGATGCAGAACAACTGATGAAGCTGGTGTTTAATGATGGCCGGGTCGTTCGCTGTGACCAACAGGGAAAGGTGGCCCGAGACCAGTTATTTGAAAACCCCCTATACTCCGGGAAGTTACTTAAAGTCACCAATCGGGTTGGCGCTGTGGGAGTCCTTGCCTTATTTAATATTGCCGAAGATCACCAGCTGATTACTGAGCGTATCACTGCATTATCCCTGGAAAATGCCAGTGGCCAATGGTTGCTTTACTGGCCGACCCGACGCCAATGTTTCAGCCATTCTGAACCGCCTGAAATACGGCTTGGACAGAATGGATCAGACCTGATTCTGTTTTATCCTGCAGAGTCATTGGTCTGTCTGGGATTGGAAGACAAGATCTTGCCGGCCTGTGCGATTGTTGATCAGGTGCTGTGCTGGAAAGATATCGGTGTGCGCCTTGCAAGCCGACTCAGGCAGGGAGGCAGGCTGTGCATTTATAGTGAGTATCCGATTCTGGAGGTTCGCATCAATGGGCAGGAATATGAATGGGAGGAGTCAGGTAATATGTACCTTGTTGATTGTTCTGAGCGGAAAGATGAAATCTTGCTTGAATGCCTGGCCGGTATGAATTCATAAAATGGGTCCGGCAGTAAAACTGCCGACCTGAACCTTGAACTCTCTTCTCCCGGTTCAGTGGTGCAGATGGTCTGCAGCATACAGTGTGTTTTCCAGAAGGGTCGCTACAGTCATCGGCCCAACACCGCCGGGAACCGGAGTAATCCATGAAGCTCTTTGTCTGGCAGCATCAAACTCCACATCACCCACGAGTCGGCCGTCATCCATACGGTTGATACCAATATCAATAACCACGGCGCCGGGCTTTACCCAGGCGCCTTTAACCAGTCCGGGCTTGCCAGCGCCTACCACCAGGATGTCTGCCCTGGCTACTTCAGCGGCCAGGTCGAAAGTAAAGCGATGCGTGGTGGTTGTGGTGCAGCCTGCCAGTAGTAACTCCATGGTCATTGGGCGACCCACAATATTGGAGGCGCCGACAATGACGGCATTCTTGCCACGAATGGGTTGACCTGTGCTTTCCAGCAGTGTCATCACACCTTTCGGTGTGCATGGTCGCAGCAGTGGGATACGCTGAACCAGGCGGCCAATGTTGTAGGGGTGAAAGCCATCGACATCCTTGTCAGGACGGATGCGTTCAATCACCAGTTCGCAGTTGATGTGTTCAGGCAGGGGTAACTGTACCAGAATGCCATCAATTTCCGGGTGATCATTCAGGTTGTCAATTAATGCCAGCAGGTGCTGTTCACTGGTGGAGGCTGGCAGGTCGTGGGATATGGATTTGAAACCCACCCGTTCACAGTCCTGCCTTTTCTTGCCTACATAAACTTTGGAAGCTGGATCATCGCCAATCAGGATAACCGCCAGTCCCGGAGCCCTGAGACCCTGTGAAGTTCTTTTTTTCACCTGTTCGGCGATGGTGCCGGTCAGTTGCAGGGCAATGGCTTTGCCATCAATAATGTTTGCTGTCATATGTACTGAAGCCTGTTGCTGGCAGTAATACAGGATAATTGGCGAATATTGAAGATGACCGTTAGTTTAACAGTGCTCTGGCTCTGTTGACACAACCGCCTGTTGATAAAGGCAACGCTTTTCCCACCTTCAACCTGTATCAGGTGTGTTCGATATATAGGGTGAGTAAGGTGTTTTTTGTCAGACAGGTTGTTATGGTCATTTAGACAGAGCAAGCTTCCTGCACTAACTGAACCGATATGTAGATCACAAAATGCCTGTGGCAATTGACGAGAGCCATGCTTGTGATTAAGATACTTCTCCTTCGATCCGCGCAACTTTTTGGGATCTCCTGAAAGTAGCTGGGACGTTTCGGGGTATAGCGCAGTCTGGTAGCGCGCCTGCTTTGGGAGCAGGATGTCGGGAGT
>NZ_JAHHPO010000055.1 GCF_024606365.1 Endozoicomonas sp. ONNA2 | reverse complement strand
GAAACCAACCCGCCTGCACTCGATCGCAGAAGCTAAAGAAACAATAGACAATAGTACTATCAGGAAGAATTCCTTAATGTCTACCTAAGAGGGCAGTCTATTCTCGGACAGCCTCCTGGCCCGTTACTTTTTAAATCTTGAATTGAACATGAAATTCAGGTGATGAAAAATCTCTGGATTTTTCCAGTGGTCGGGCTGAGGGTCTGATTGTATATTTGACCCCGTGTATGGTTGTGTAGAATTTATGGTTGTTTTCGCTGACCTCTTGCTGATTTTCTGTTTTACAAATAAATTCTCGAAACCCGCTATTCATTGCAAAACGATGTTTGGTGGCATAACGATAAATTGGTAAATAAGACTTGTCAGAAATCGGATTGATCTCAATTAAATCATGCTTGATATATTCAGCACTTATTCCAGCTGACTGTAAATCAGCTGTCATTCGTTTAGGTGTCATATTATATCCACTGATTTCAACCTGACTAAAGGGCACGAAAAGCTTTGTTAGCATAGTGTAATCATAAGGGGTGATTTTTTTGATTATTTCGGGCGACTTAATCAATGTATACCCATATTGGGTAGCTGGCATGATGTAAAGGCAGTTTTCTATATGGCATTTATCCCTGGTAATGTCATTTAATACTGTTTTTTTGGAACCGGGAAACTGTTGTTCCAGAAAACAGGAAAACGGACTGTTATGGGCCAGAGACAGGATATTCACACCTGGCTTAATGGATATAGCCAGTATGGTGACAGGATTACCCTGATTATAACCTTTATGAAGGTAGCCCTTGGCTTCAGCGATACTTGGGGTACTGTACAAGCCAATACCATAGGCTCGGGAATGTCTGTTAACAGTTTGAGGGTCAAAAATCTGCTGTTTCAGTACAGAGTTTCTGCTGCGGCCCATTTCATCATTGACACAAGTGAACTTTCCTGCTCTGAAAAAAATATTCCTGCGAGCTGTTTTAGAGCAATGTTCACTATGTATGAAGCTTCTTATAGCCATTTCAGTGGTTATATTAAATTCCGTAAATATTGATATTGTATTTATGTGACCATCAATATTTCTGAAACTGGCATGCTTATAATGACTAATCAGATAATATGAACGTACTTTAAATCGATCAACAATAAACTTGGATATCTCTTCCTGGCTGAGAAAATATATTTCATGACCTTTCAGGGTTCGGCATTCATCATTTATAACATCGAACAGGACATTTACGGTCTGTTCACTTGTGTCAGGAGTAAGAAACGACTGTATTTCCGATAATATTATACGGCGCTGTGTCAGGTTACTGCATAATGAAGTTTCGCTGGTGTCCATAGGTTCAATTTCCATTGCTGACAGATCAGGACCTGAATAAGGAGAAACCTGGCGGTTGCCAAAACTTGAACTTTGCCCATTGGTTTTGGTGTTGCCAGTTCCGAAGGAGGTGGGTGCCGGGTCAGCATCGAAGAACAACGAATTCATTGGTTTAAACTCATCTAAATTGATTTTGGTATATTCCATCCACCCAAGGAATATACCACTTAAACCAATTAATCGAAGATTTAATGTGACAATGCGGTTAATGGATCTGGATAAACAAACTGATAGTTCAGCGCTTTCTTTAATTTATCGCAATTCACCAGCCGATAGGGCATGGGCTTGTCAATAAAAATGGGCGGCTCAATACCCATGATTTCGCAGGACCGGGTGTAGAGCTGACGACGGGTAGGGTGCGCATCCGCTGAGGCGTTAAAGACTTCCCCAAACAGATTTTTGGCGACGATCTGCTCGATGATTTGCAGGCAGTCTTCCCGGTGTATCATATTTACCGGATCGTCAGCGCCCCCCAGCTCTTTGCCAGAGAAATAGCGGCCGGGTTGATAGTCACCGCCAATCAGGCCAGAAAAGCGAAGCACGGTGGTTTTCAGGCCGTCATGTTCAGTGAACAACTGTTCAATATCCAGCCAGGCAGTATCGGAGAATGGAGACTCAATTCGAACGGCATCTGCTTCTGTTACCTCACCGTTATTTTGCGGGTATACGGAGGTTGCACTGATCAGAATAATTTTTTTAACCCTGGATTGCTCGATACGCTCAGACAGAGCCTTCATCTGGCGAAGGTAAAAGTGAGGCTGGCCATCGCCTTTGCCAGGTGGAATATTGATGAAGAGAATATCGGTATCAAGAAACGACTCAATATCTCCCTCTGGTTCTGGTGCAAGCCCGATGATATATGGCTCCATGCCAACCTCAGAAATAGCTTCCAGCTTTTCTTTACGGGTAGTGGACCCTTTGACTGGATGGCCATTTTTTACCAGTCGTTCGCCTAACGGCATGCCCAGCCAGCCACAACCCAAAATGCTGATGGTTTCTTTCATTTATTGGTCTCTTGCTTGTCGGGGAAAAAGGTCGATAAATTGCAAATGCAATCTATTCTCTCTGATTGTTACCATAAATAAAACAGTTCTGAATAACCCAGTTATACCAATTCCGCTTTCTAAATATGATATCGAGCAAGTCATTTTGGACAGCTGGG
>NZ_JAHHPO010000624.1 GCF_024606365.1 Endozoicomonas sp. ONNA2 | reverse complement strand
AAAGCGGGCGGCGGCATTTGCCCGGTCTGAATGAAATGATGAAGTTATTCCGGGACAATTCCTGAACGTCTCCAGACAGTATTCATGACAGACCATAGCAAAGCCTGTTTCTACGCCCTGGCCACGGCCTTATTGTGGTCGACCATTGCCACCGCCTTTAAAATAGCCCTTGAATATCTTGACCCCTGGCAGTTGGTATTCTGGTCCGTGGTAACCTCCACCACCCTGCTCACCTTCATTGCGATAATTCAGGGAAAGAGCAGTTTAATCGTTGCCCAATTCAAACAATCACCGGGATTATTCCTTGCCCTGGGGCTGTTAAACCCGTTTCTCTATCACGTTGCCCTGTTTGGTGCTTATGATCGGCTTCCGGCCCAACAGGCGCAGGCATTAAACTACAGCTGGCCAATTGCGCTCACCCTGCTGTCGGTTCCTGTGCTGGGCAGGAAGCTGTCCTTTACCAGCCTGCTCTGTTGCCTGCTGGCCTACGCGGGCGTTTTGATTATCTGTACTGGTGGGGAGTTGCAAAAACTTGATTTCGCCAGTCTCACCGGAGTTGCTCTGGCACTTGCCAGTACCCTTATCTGGGCGCTTTACTGGCTATTCAATACCCGGCGAAAAGGGGACCCCGTGGTTGGTATGCTGATCTGCTTCCTCTGTGGACTACCCTGGATCATTGGCGCTGCCGCGCTCTTCTCCGGTTTCTGGCCCATTGCCACAGAAGGCCTGGCTGCAGCAGCCTATGTTGGTCTGATTGAAATGGGCTTTGCTTATATCTTATGGCTGAAAGCCCTTAAACTGACAGACAATACCGCCATGATCAGCAATATCAGCTACCTTAGTCCGTTTCTGTCATTGATTTTCATTGGCAATATTCTGGGTGAGGCTATCTATCCTGCCACCTATGCTGGCCTGATGATGATTATTGTTGCCGTTCTGGCTCAGCAGCGCCTGAGCAGCAAGTAAACGACATGGCCAGAAAGAGTTATTTTGCCTTCAAACAATTCAGAGTTGACCAGGATTTATGCGCCATGAAAATCACTACGGATGCCTGCATCCTCGGCGCCCTTCTGGCTGAGTCATCCGCATTGCAACAGAGCCAGTCCGTCCTGGACATTGGCACTGGCACCGGGCTGCTGAGCCTGATGGCAGCTCAAAACTGCAATGGCAAAATCACCGCCGTGGAGCTGGATGAAGCAGCGTCACAGCAAGCAGTCAGTAACTTCGTTGCCAGTCCGTGGGCCGATCAGTTTCGGCTGGTCAATAGCGCTATCCAGATATTCTCTGCCACCAGCCAGCAACGCTTTGATTGTGTTATATCGAACCCGCCTTTTTTTCAGCAGTCCTTCAAGGGCGATGATCAGCGACGAAACATGGCCCGGCATACCGATAGCCTGAGCTTTACGGATCTTGCCAGGGCGATTTCCCGGCATTTGGCAAGCACTGGTGAAGCCTGGATTCTGCTGCCCGTGACAGCCACACAGCATTTTTTGGCAGCGACTGCCCCGCAAGGGCTCGCTCTGATCAAACAGATTGGGCTGCGTTCTTCCAGCCGCCATCCGAATCACCGCCACATCCTGGTACTAAAACACCTGACCCTGGATAAACTTCATATAACCCAAGAGGATACAGTCACCACATACACCCAGCCTCCCCACTACACAGAAGCGACCAGACAGTTGCTGTCACCTTATTATCAGGCCCTCTAATGGTCAGTATTCACGCAACGATTATCAAAACAGCTGTACAAGCGTTCAGCTGCATGCAGCGGGTTGTTATCACGGATCTGCTCTGCCAGCTGGGCGCCTTTAGCAGCAAAAACCTGCACCTGTGCTGGCAACAGGCCATAGGCCGGGCCGACCTCCAAGTTATAAGAATAATCACCTGCTGAATGGTTTCTGTGTGGCTGGGGGTTATGCCCGGATGTTCCGACCTCTGCCGGTTGGCTCTTGTGCATGGCAAGTTCGCTCGACTTTTGACCATTGCCCGGATCAATGTGGGTGACCTGTTCATTTGTTGATGTATGGAGATGGTCCGATGAATTGGCCAGCCCGGCTCTTGGCCGGTTATCAAACTCCACTGCCCATAGCAACGTAACCAGAAATACCCCACAAAATATCCACGCTGGCTTAATATTATTATGCATGGTCGTGCCTCACTCTTTTGGCCTATCTTGGGAATTGTGCCGGAATAACTTCATCATTTCATTCAGACTGGCCAAATGCCGCCGCCCGCTGCCCGCAAAAGCACAAGTGGTTCCAACTTTCGGGAAGCGGGCGGCGGGAAGGGAACAGCGAGCGAATTTCCCCGGACCAGGCCAAACGATGAAGTTATTGTGGGACAAATCCAGGGGACTTCACTATCGGTTCACCCCACGATAAACCGAGAACCCATCCCTGGTGAGCAATATATCACAGTGACCAAACGCCGTTTGAATAATGGGCCGATAACGCAGAAAGCTATTGGCAACAATCCGAAGCTCCCCCCCCGGGTGCAGTATCTGGCGTGACCGGGCAAGAAACTGTTCTGTCACCTCATAGTGGGTTCTCACCCCCCGGTGAAACGGTGGGTTGGAGATAATCAGGTCAAACTGTCCCGTCACATCTGACAAACCATCGACTGGCAATACCGTAAAAGATTTACTCCCTGTGGCGCTCATGGTTCTGGTACTGCTGGCCAATGCAAGGGCATCACAATCCACCAGGGTAATGTCATGCTCACCGGACAGGGCGCTGATATAAGCGGAGATCACCCCGGCGCCACAGCCAAAATCCAGCACCTTGCCTGAAGGCACGTTATCCAGCGTTGCCAACAGCACCTGAGTTCCCTTATCCAGACGACCATGACTGAAAACGCCGGGTAACGAGGCAATGTCCATATTAACCGGGCCAGCAGTAACAGAAAACGTGGTAAACCACGATTCAAGGGTAAAATTCTCCGGCTTTTTCAAGGGTTCTGAAGCTTCCAGCAAGACACAATGCCGGGCATTATCGACACTTTTAACACAACCAAAACTGCGCTTCAGCCGTTTCTTCCATGACTTGATCCCGGCATCATTCTCTCCCACCAGCCAAATGGGTACGCTTTCGGGCAAAAAGCTCAATACCATCGCCAGCCAGAAGTCCATTAATGGTTTGCTTTTCTGGAGGAAGAGCAAAACACCATCAACGGGACGGACAAAATCCGCCGCCAGGATCGGCGCAAAACTGAGGAACAAGCGGTCTTTCGGGCAGGCCAGCGACAGCAAATGCCCATAAGCACTGAAAACACGGGTCAGTGCCGTGATGTAGCCAACCCCACCGCTTAACAAATGAGCGGCCAGCTCATCGGCCGGCAACCCAACCACCACAAGATGCTCAAGCTCAAAGAGCGCCTGATTGCGAACAATTAACTGCCCCGGATTGGATAAATGAGCGGATAGAAGGGATGTCATGGGAATAAACGCCGGTTACACAGTTCACAGGGCGCGAAGTTATACAGGAATAGTCCACGGTTTTCCATTGTCCAGCCAAGCGTTCATGGAAATACAATGTACAGGGCTGTGCCACAGGCATAGCATTCGCCGCCAGTGACGATCGTATGGAGTTTTCTCGGCTTCTTTAATTTCGCAAGGCAGCTCGCTATACTTCAGCCGTTCAAGCGTCAAATCTGCCTATTTTCTTCGTCCTTAAAAAAGTTATCATGCGTGTAGAAGCCGATATCAAGTTAGGGTTCAAAGACGTTTTGTTCCGCCCAAAGCGTTCCACCCTGAAAAGCCGTTCACAGGTAAGCCTGCAGCGCACCTTCCGATTTGTGCACACAGACCATGAATGGACCGGTGTACCTGTCATTGCTGCCAATATGGACACCGTGGGTACATTCGCCATGACGCTCGCCCTGGCTGAGCACAAAATGCTGACTGCCGTTCACAAACATTACACGGTCGAAAAGTGGCGAGCCTTCCTCGACAGCGCCCCTGCCGACATTGAAAACCACATCATGGTCAGCAGTGGCACCTCCGACAGCGATTTCGACAAGATGTCTGAAATCCTCTCCCTGGACGACAAACTGCGCTTTATCTGCATCGATGTAGCCAACGGTTACTCAGAACATTTTGTTGAGTTCGTGGCCCGTGTTCGCCAGCGCCATCCGAACAAGGTGATCGTCGCTGGTAACGTGGTTACCGGAGAAATGGTAGAAGAGCTGATCCTGAAAGGTGCCGACATCGTTAAAGTGGGTATCGGGCCGGGCTCTGTCTGTACCACCCGCGTTAAAACCGGGGTTGGCTATCCACAGCTGTCCGCTGTTATTGAGTGTGCCGACGCGGCCCACGGCGTTGGTGGCCAGGTGATTTCCGACGGTGGCTGCACCTGCGCCGGTGACGTATCCAAAGCCTTTGGTGGTGGCGCTGATTTCGTCATGATCGGCGGCATGCTTGCCGGTCATGATGAGTCTGGCGGCGAAATGTTGAAAGAAGATGGCAAGCAATTCCGCCTGTTCTATGGCATGAGTTCCACCACCGCCATGGCACAGCACGCGGGTGGTGTTGCCAACTACCGCGCCTCAGAAGGCAAGACCGTGAAAGTACCTTACCGTGGCCCAGTGGTTGAAACCGTTCAGGATATCCTCGGTGGTGTACGCTCAACCTGCACCTACGTAGGGGCCGCACAACTGAAAGAGCTATCCAAGCGAACTACGTTTATCCGGGTTCAGGAACAGGAAAACCGCATTTTCAACTGAACCCCGGGAGACTATCCCAGAACAGTCTGCCCTACTGAGGTCGCGATAAATTGGTCTAAAAATATCCGAATTTGTATCCTCAGTTTTCTGCCGTCCTCGCTTCGGGGACGCCCAGTCGGGCGCTATTTTCGAACAGGCTCCTGGTGATTTTGACTGGCTACCTCCCTCGCCAGGTTTTCCAGCTCGTTACCATTGCGTAATTCTTTTAACAGCCGTTGCGGTATATTGCTGATGCCGTTTATGGCTCCGGCGATGGCTCCGGTCAATGCTGCCCTGGCCATATTATTGCCACCGCCATTGCTGGCAGAGAGGGTAGCCATCTCAAAATCATTCGGGAACCGATACATCAGGTAGTAAGCAGCGGGCAGCAAGTGCATAACCTGACAGTCCATACCAAAGTGATGAGACTATCGAGGCGTCAGCTTTGCAAAGAGGGGTGGAAAGGGTGGCGGTTGGTTTACCTTTATTGAGATCGGATAACCTCCCTGATTCTCTTTCTGGTAATAGTCATTTGCCAACCGATGGGGGCGGGGTTATTGGTCAGGACATTGATTCTGACAAGAAGCGGCGGGGGCAGAATTCGACAATATCTGCTGATAATCCGTCCATAGATGACCGTTCTGCATATCTGTGTTGTTATTGGGGCGGGCAGGATTGTCTTCCTGCATCAATGATAATGAATCGCGACCCGCAAGCGCAATCGCCTGGTTGTGTTTCTGATGACTGTTGCGGCGATTGTGGCGATTGCGGTGGTTGTGGCGATTGCGGTGGTTGCGTGATCATGTGATTGTCTTAACCACAAACATCACAATGCTTATGACCAGAGTTTCGGTCACCACGCACAATGAAAATCAGGTTTTGCCACAATCACCACGGTGCAGACAACTCCTGAGTAGTGCAATCCGATTTAGCCCCTGCATTGCCATGGCTCCAAAGCCATTTCGATTTTCAGCTGCTGAATTCAGGTTGAAAAACTGGTCGATTATGGCCACCAGGCTCAAAAATAAATCTCAGTTCTTATTGATACAATAGTGCCTTTTTTGTACAGGGCGATTGTAAGTGCCCTGGGTTCGGGGATTTTCACGGTAAAGAGCACTAAGGAAAAGAAAAGTTCTTTTTTGCGGTACATACACTGCTACTGGTGCCAACACGGATGTTCTGATTGATTCTGTCAGGCCTACTTACTTGATGGTCAGGTTAAATGCCTGGATTTAATGTTAAAACTTAATCCCTAAATTAATTCAGGAGGAACTAATGAATTATGACCCTATCCAGGATAACCCAGCCCCTGAAAGCATTTATCATCTCCATTGCGTTGTTGGCCGGCAACAGCTTTGCCACCGATGTGTTTGTCGGGCAAAGCTCCTATTCAGAAGCCTTGGCCAAAACGCTGGGTATTGAACGTAAAGTCTTTTACTCCTCGCCAACAGATCAGTTTACTTACTATTCCCATATGGAATCTGAATCCATGAAAAGGGTGGATGCTAAAGAAGCAAAAGCACTTCATGACGAGATTGACAAGCTGATCGAAGGATTGGTCCCCGACCATGAACCGGATGCCATCCATCTTCACCTTGACCATAAACACGTTGATACCGGTAAATTCGATGCACTGTTTGACAAGCTTCAGAAAAAGGCTGAAGAGCTGGGTTTAAAAGTCACTGTGCGTGAAAATTCCAATGCCAGTCCAGCTCAATACCCACCCATACAGCGTTCCAGTATGTTGGAAATCTTGCTGGCAGAGCCTGAGGTCATGGCGAAATTTATCGACTATGCCATCACGGCATATGATCAATACCTGGCCTCAGAGCAGCTGAGTTCAGCAGATTCGTGCCTCTTTGTGCATCCGCAGTACACCCCGTATGAAGACGATCCTGCTGAGCAGTACCTGTTCCATTACCGCAGCGACATTATGCTCAGCAACCCGACCAGTTGTGCCGTCTCACACAACTACGCAATCTTATTACGCGATCGCTTGAAAGCCATGAAATCTGAATAATACTTCAGTGTCTTCTTTCTTCAATAAGGCTCACACAGAGCCTTATTGAAAGGTGTCAGACGCTTGAATCTCCAGCTAAAACCGGTAAAACCTTTATTCAAGGGCCATGGCCAGAAACTCAATTGACCAGCACATGGTTTGGTTAGTGCAGACAGCTACCATTCATTCTGGGCTACGCACGAACAGAGTCGTAAACACTCATTTATTAGTAACGTATCAGTCACGGGAGAAACTCATGTTGGCAAAAATAACGACTTTCAGAAGCATAAACAGCGTGATCAAACGATGGCTGCTACTCATCCTTCTGCCCCTGGCTACAATTGCCACAGCAACACGGACGCCAGAAAACAACATGGCTGAAGCTGTTGGAAACGAGTCGATCAGCACGTCAGCAGATCCTCACGATCTGGCCAGAATCAATCGGGCCGCTGGTGCCATCATGGGTGTTCTGATTGGTGATGCACTGGGGCTGGGGACGCACTGGTATTATGATATGGACGCCCTGCACAGGGAGCACGGCACCTGGGTTGACCACTATGTTGACCCCAAACCCGACGGCGATCACCGGTTCGCCAACGTCAGCCGGTTTCGCTACGAGCAGGGATTACGCGCTGGTGATCTCTCCCAGACAGGGCAGATTTACACGTTGTTGCTGGAGAGCCTGCATGAAAAAAAACAGCTTGTGGGCGATGACTTCTTCCAGCGCCTGGATACCTTATACGCCACACTCAGTGGAGAGCCCTTCTCAGGACGTTACACCG
This sequence comes from Endozoicomonas sp. ONNA2, assembly GCF_024606365.1. Classification (GTDB taxonomy): domain Bacteria; phylum Pseudomonadota; class Gammaproteobacteria; order Pseudomonadales; family Endozoicomonadaceae; genus Endozoicomonas. The sequence continues at coordinate 442 of NZ_JAHHPO010000624.1, read as the reverse complement.
ATAGTCTTCACAGAATCTTGCTGAAATATCGAGCCCGGGGTATAGGCTGGGACAACATGCATTCGTTCGTGCCAACCAATGATACATCGGACGGCGCATTGCTGCTCGTTCCCCTGGCTGCCACCATCTCCGACCCTGAACTTTTTGCCCGTGAAGCGGACCAGCTGCTGCAGGTGTTTTACCGGGATCACTTCGTCAGGGGTAACCATATCGTTTACGGCCTGGTTATCCAGGCGTTGATCAATGGCATCACTGTTGATGAGCTGGAAGATTACCTGAGATCGATGGCTCGCCACCCTGCCATTGCCCCTGTGGTTGGTGGCTTCGACCGCTTCATAACCCCGGTCAATGGCAGCATCGCCCGCCGTCCGGATCTGGTCAGTATTCCAGAGCCGAAGTACGTCAGTCATCTCTTTGGTATGGACCGTCAGGTTATGCACTT
>NZ_JAHHPO010000623.1 GCF_024606365.1 Endozoicomonas sp. ONNA2 | reverse complement strand
GCTGGCAAAAATGAACAAACCATCATAAATACCCAAGTGATCAACAGCAACATTACTACCAAAAATCGAGCAGCTGTTGAAATTGAACCCGACGTTATATGTAATGTCCGGATTGATAAAAGATGGCTAACAAACAGCTCCCTGGATCAGTGTGAGGATCTGCAGAAAAAAGTCTGTTTAAAAATTGTCCCCAGCAATTCACCACTGTGCCAAACCAATAATCACGAGGCTAACCTGACGCCCACAATCACTTTGACTACGTTATCCAGCAACACTTCCGGCCTCAACTTTACCCCATCTGCCACACCAACACCGCCAGTGAATGGGTTTTCCAGCAACATTTCCTTGCCCGGCACCAGTCTTGCCCCATTTACCACACCAGCACCGCCTCCAATAAGTCTTGCTGCGATACTCTCTGTCGCCCTGGGTGCAGGCGTTGTTTTGCTGGCCGGTGCCGCTGTTGCGTGCTGCTGCTACCATCGCCGCCAAAAATCATTGACCAGGGCCGACAGCCCGGACTGGAATGGCCGAACGTCGCCTGATGGCAGCAACCAATTCATGTCGGAAGTCGGCAGCCCGGACTGGACTGGCCCAACGCCGCCGGATTTAACCCATCGTCACCACCCACTGTGGCCACTCAACCAGGCAATCACAGGGAACAATATTCCCATGGAGACGTTTGGCAAGGAACCTGACCAACCGATATTCCCGGATAAACCGGACATATTTGAACCTGACCAGCCGATGTACCTGAATCAATCGGACATGTCTGAACCTGACCAGCCGATATACCTGAATCAATCGGACACGTCTGAACCTGACCAGCCGATGTACCTGAATCAATCGGACACGTCTGAACCTGACCAGCCGATGTACCTGAATCAACCGAGCAGGTCCAGACCTGCCCCCAGAACGTTCACCCACCCATGCAGCCCGAACAGGCAAATATGGAGATATGGGGCAACAACTTTATAACCAACTTTAAAGAGGAGCCTGACCCACCGATGTGCTCTGAGAGCACTGCATTTTCATAGAAAAAAAGGCGCATGAAAGGAATTGTCCTGAAATAACTGCCACATTTTTACAGACGCCGCCCGCTTGCCGAAAAGCTGGAATCACTTGTGCTTTTGCGGGCAGCGGGCGGCGCATTTCCCAAGCAGTTAATCCAAACTATTCTTACCACTGCCTTGTAGTCAGCTACTATCATCATTCTTGAATTAACACCGGCACATATTCAAAAAAAATAATCGTTGCGCATCATAAACAGGCAAGCATCCCTTGCGTGTTTCTTATTGTCTGATCTACCAGCCAGTGGACTGATATTACCGTAAGTAACCTTGCCATGAGGTATTGATTTTGATACGACAATCAGGCACAAACCCGCCACCCATGGTCATCGACCCGCAACCGGAAATAACGCCGTCAACAAAACCCGAGGGTCAATGGCAAGGATTGTGGAGGCTTCGTTCGGCGGCTGATGCATT
>NZ_JAHHPO010000622.1 GCF_024606365.1 Endozoicomonas sp. ONNA2 | reverse complement strand
TGTCACCGCCGCCCGGATCAGTGGTGGTCTGGTGGATGTGGATACCCTGAATGTCAACAGCCGGACACTGCAGCACAGTTACCAGGGGCTGGGAGCCGCCCAGGCAAGTTCCGTCGGGATTGCCGGGGTGGTGGGTATCAGTCGCTCCTATGAGATGAACATTGCCACGGTGGATAGCAATGTTAAAGCCAACGATGTGGTGATTGGTGCCAGCCTGGAAAATGTCAGCGATGACGATGCCGCCCTGGAGATGAAGAGCTTTATTGTCGGCCTGGGTGGCACCAGTGTGGTTATCAACTACACCGATGCCCGCAGTGAGAACCGGGTGGTGGCTGGTATCAACTCCGCTGAAGGTGATGATACCGGTGACCTGCAGGTAACCGCCAGGGACAGTACGGAAATCCGCCTGGGTGATGTGAGCAGTGGCAAACCGTCGTCTGTTACCGATGGTTCGCTGAATATCAATATTGGTGCTGCTGCCATCGGTGCCAGTGTCGGCTATGCCGGGAAAAATGGCGATATTGATGCCTGGATCGGCGAGCAGGGCAAACTGATCGATGGCTATAACAACATGACCCTGTCTGCTGTCAATGAGGGTATGGTCAAGAGTACAGGCTTTGCCCTGGCCGGTGGTCTGCTGGCGGGTGTTCAGGGGGTGGTGACCTCTGCCCATGATGACTCTGACGTTAATGTCACCGTTTATGGCACGATAGGTACGGGTATGGGTGTGGTTAATGTCAATGCCCAGTCAGCACCCAGCCTTTACTCCAGTGCCTATGGCGTGACCGTGGCTGCCGGTGGTGCCATGGGTGGCTCGTTTGCTTATGCAACCACAGAGACCAGGGCCCAGGCCGAAATTGCGAATGGTGCCATTTTTAATGGCAACGGTAAGGTGGTTGTCCGCTCTGAAACGGGCAGCGGTAACGATGGCTATGAAACCGCCTATGCCGCCGCCTTTGCCGCGTCCGGTGGCCTGCTGGCCGGTATTGCCGGCAGTGAAGCCCGGGCGACCAACCGTTCACAGTCCGTTGCCAAAGTGGGTGATGGGGTATCCATTCCTTATTCAGATTTTTCCGTTTATGCCCGCCACACCGGTGTTCAGATTGCCGATGCGGATGGTTATTTTGTCGGTCTGGTGGCTGGCGGTTATCAGACGGGTGTAGCTCAATCCTTTACCTCTGCCCGGGTTGAATTTGGCAAAGACCCTATTGCTGCACTGGAGCGCACCGGTGATCTGATTCTGGACGCCAACAGTTTCAACCAGAACCAGAGCTTTACCACCGCCGGTGGTGGTGGTTACTACGCAGGCAGTGCTGCAGAGTCAGTGATGGATGCCGGTGATTATGGCAGCGGCCAGTATTCGGCAGCGGTGCTGGTGGATGACTGGTCCAATGGTTACCGGGTGCTGCCGGTAGACGCCGGTGGTGTTTATATTTCCGCCGCCAGCGAAACCGAATTTTTCACCTGACTGTAGCTGGCACTTCG
>NZ_JAHHPO010000621.1 GCF_024606365.1 Endozoicomonas sp. ONNA2 | reverse complement strand
CGTAGGGCAGTCTATTCTCGGACAGCCTCCTGCAACACAGTCTTTTGCTGAAAAGCAGGCACCCTTTGGGTAAGATAGCGTCACGGAAATCAACAGCCTGTGTGACTAGAAGAACAATTCCGGGAGTGGAGAGAATGGCCGAGTACAAAGCCCCCCTTCGTGACATGCGCTTCGTAATGTACGACGTTTTCAATATAGCTGAGCAGTGGGCAAAGTGGCCTTCTGTCAGTGAAACGGTGGACCGGGAAACTGCCGACGCGATTCTGGAAGAAGCAGGCAAACTGGCTTCCCGTACCCTTGCCCCTTTGAACCGCTCGGGAGACGAGGAAGGGTGTCAATGGGATGGCGGTCAGGTGACTACGCCGGAAGGTTTCAAAGAGGCCTACCAGCTGTTTGCTGCAGGTGGCTGGAGCGGGCTCGGTGGCAACCCCGTTTATGGTGGTATGGGTATGCCCAAGGTACTGGCGGCCCAGTTTGATGAAATGGTCTGCAGTGCCTGCCTGGCACTCACGCTTTACCCCAGCCTGGGAGCCGGTGCCAGTCTGGCTATTGATGCCCACGCTTGCGATGCACTGAAAGAAGCTTACCTGCCGCCAATGTATTCTGGTGAATGGGCGGGTACCATGTGTCTGACCGAACCCCATGCTGGCACTGATCTTGGCATTATCCGTACCAAAGCCGAAGACAATGGCGATGGCAGTTACGCCATTACCGGTACCAAAATCTTTATTACCGGCGGGGAGCATGACCTTACCGAAAATATTATCCACCTTGTGTTAGCCAAGCTCCCGGATGCACCTCCCGGGCCCAAAGGTATCTCAATGTTTCTGGTACCCAAGTTTTTGGTGAATGAGGACGGATCTCTGGGGGAAAGAAATGCCCTTGCCTGCGGCTCCATTGAGCACAAGATGGGCATTAACGGCTCAGCCACCTGCGTCATGAATTTTGATGGGGCCAAAGGCTATCTGGTGGGTGAACTGAATAAAGGCCTGAATGCCATGTTTACCATGATGAATTACGAACGTTTGTTTGTGGGCATTCAGGGTCTTGGCAGCAGTGAGATGTCGTACCAGAATGCCCTGGCATATGCCCGGGATCGCACCCAGGGGCGTTCCGCCAGTGGTGCTGTGCAAAAAGATAAAGCGGCTGACCCATTGATGGTTCATGGGGATATCCGGCGGATGCTGTTGAACATGAAAGCCCTGAATGAGGGCGGTCGGGCTTTCTCCACCTATGTGGCCGGGCAACTGGATATTGCCAAGTTCAGTGATGATGCACATGAAAAAGAGAAAGCTTCAGCCCTGGTGGCGTTGTTGACGCCTGTCGTAAAAGCATTTTTAACCGATGTCGGCCTGGAAAGTTGTATTGCCGGGCAGCAGGTATTTGGTGGACATGGCTTTATTCGTGAGTGGGGCCAGGAACAACTGGTCAGGGATGTTCGTATCACCCAGATTTACGAAGGAACCAACGGTATCCAGGCGCTGGATCTGCTCGGACGCAAAATTGCCCTGAACGGTGGTGCCTATCTTGAAACATTCCTGAGTGAAGTTCGTGCCTCAGTTGGCGCTAATGATGAATTTGCTGAAGAGCTGCTGGCAGCCGTTGATAAGCTTGAGGCGCTGACGGGTAAACTTCTGGCGCAGTCTGAACATGACCCGAATGTCATTAATTCTGCCTGTGTTGATTACCTGAATGCTTTTGCCTATGTTACCTATGGCTGGATGTGGTCATTAATGGCGAAAACCGCAGCAAGCAAGCTGGCAGCTGGCAGTGAAGATCCATCCTGGCTGGAAGCCAAGCAGGTGACTGCACGCTATTACTTCAAGCGCCTGCTGCCTCGCTTTGAAAGTTCAGCGGCGGCGGCTCTTTCAGGAACTGAGGAACTATTTATCTTGTCTGCGGATCAATTCTAGGATTATTCTGGCTGAAACCAAAAACCCCGCTTTGCGGGGTTTTTGCTGTTAAAACACCACGAGTAAAAATAGATAAATCCTGATTCCCCATTGAATCGGCTATTATTGACGCGCAGCGTTGAAAGAAATGAATGTCGGGGATACCCATGATTCTCAGTACAGCCTTTCGGGCCTTATGTTCGGTATGCGTTTATCTAACACTTATGGTCTTTGGTAATCATGCCTGTGGTGATAATTTTGAATCTCCGGCTTATGCCAGTAACTTTCTTTTAAAACAAAAAGATACCAATCAATGTCTGGTGGTGATGGATGAGCTGGAAGGCTGCAGTTCTGAACACAGCAGACTGACGGATAGCTGCACTAACAGCAACCGAATAACGTTCGGTGAGTGTGATGAAAAAAAACCAGAACAGAGGTGGCTATTTGACTTCCAAAAAAAACACATTCACTCACTGGATCGAAGTACTGATCTATGTTTAACCCGGCTGTCGCACAATCTATCTATGGAGGTTTGCCAACCGGCGAGTTTGGAGCAGCTATGGTTTTTTAATCAACAGGATCATCTTTACAGCCGGGTTGATTACTTTGATCCACTGGCGTTGGTAAAACGCTTGCCAGATAACACGGCTTCACCGGTCATTTTTCACTTTATTGACTCTGAAACCGGAGATAATCAATGCTATCTGAGTCCTTTTACTGGTAGAACAGAGTGCGCTGGGTTTGCAGCGGATGCACAGGCACTGAAACAACAGGAAGTTGAATCCTGGTACTGGTCAGATCATTGGCCATGGCAGCCACAGCCAACAAAACTGACCGAAGACCTGAAGTTGGGTGATTTCAGCAGCAATCATTGTCTTGCGGTAACACAGTGCCACATGGATAGTGTTGGACAGTACGACTGTTTTGGCGGGGCAAAGGTTCAGGTAAGTGCTTGTCAACCAGTCAGTCATCAGGTCTGGCGCTATGACCTGGTCGCCAAAACCCTCTTTAATAAACAGGCAGGTGAGCAGTTCTGCTTAAGCTGGTTATCGGGAAAGCTGACCATGGAGCACTGTTTGCCCGGTTCTGGTTCTCAGAAATGGTATTTTGCCCAGGGAAAAGGAGGCAAGTATCCAGAGAGAGGTCAACTGCGCTGGTTTTCCAATCCAAATGAACACTGTGATTATGTTAAGGCCCTTGATTTTGACCCCATAGTTAAATTTGAAATATTAAAGAAAGATATCCAGGGAGAAGACTGCGGTTATAACCCCATTGACGGCCTTTGGAAAGGCCTGTGTGTTCATTAGGCCAATTGCTGACACTCCCCGCCCTATCGGGCGAGGGTTCTTGGATCGCTCCAAGAACCTTCCTGCTTCAACACGCCTTCCCTGGATAGCGGTTTTTAAGCCGCTATCCCCGTTCCAGTCGCTCCACAGGCTAGGCGCCCCCGACTAACCCCGCCAGTCCGGCGGTTTTGAT
>NZ_JAHHPO010000620.1 GCF_024606365.1 Endozoicomonas sp. ONNA2 | reverse complement strand
CACTCTGCTGCGTTGCAACTCCGGTCACATAGCTAAGGCTATGCTCCCTACGTTGAGCCTTGCATAGTAACTGTCCACTTAGCCAGAAATATACGATTCCATTTGGCCAACTACTTGGCAGGCTTATGACTTACATTGGGACCTCCCATCATTTTCTTTCTCTTGAAGGAAGGCAAGGCAAATCAGAAAAATACTACCGGGCTGATTGAACTTATCCTCGTATGAGTACTCTAAAAACATTATTTAGAGCTTACATTGTCTGGAAATATTGTGGATTTACAAAGGAGTGCTACTACTCGTAGCGGCAATCAACAAACAGTATCAAATTCTGAGAAACCTGAAACTTCAGGGGTCAGAGCGGGCCGGGGTGTCAAAGTCCATAATGATTTTGCCGAGTCACACTGCAATTACCCGTCATCTGGCACTGGTCCATTAACGCGAGGAGTATCAGAGTATAACCCCTGCGTTGTCAGAGATGGTATCAGAGGCCATGTAGATAAGGGCATGAAAGCCTCGCCCGAGTTTTTCATATATCTGGAAGAGATCAGGTCGCTATTAGCTGACCCCTTGACTGAAAAGAATATCGATAAAATTGGCGAATTATACCAACGCATCAATCAATGCGATTTCTTCACTGAAGAATTGAAGGCGATGAATGATTTGAAAAAAAGGATATCCTCCTGCTTTTCAGATTATGTGGAACAACAAAAAACAGAGCTGGTGAAAAGCCTGAAAACCTGTTTTAGCAGTAGCAGCAAAGATGATCAACTTAAGGCTGATCAACTTTATGAGCAATTTACGGGTAATATCAGACGTTTATTTTCCAAATTTTCACCGCCATTACAGGAGTTGTTGCACGAGGTTGGTATAACCATTGTGTCCAGTCAGCTGGGCCAGGGTGTAAAACAAAAACTGACTGAACAGCTTCGCAATAATGTCAGCTCTGAACACCAGGTGAGAAATCAGAGTTCCGACGTGCTGGGGCAACTCAGCGAGACTGCCCATATTGCCACGATGCTTGCCGAACGTAAGGGAAAACACAAGCCTGCGGTAATTAACAATTATCTTGAGAGACTCTCGGTGCTCAGTCGCCCGGGGATAAGCCTGACCAATACAGACCTCCGTTTACACAAGCAAGCCCTGGAGCTGATCGATTCGGCAATGACGGAGACAATAGCAATAAATCCGGGTTCGGAGGCTGAACATTACTGGCATCACATGCTGTTTGAGGCGGTCCTTAATGCCCGTTTTTCCTCCCGGTTTATGGCTGAAAATCACCAAGTGATTTCAACATTACCACCCCATGAATGGGGCCCGGAAGAGCTGGAGGGGCTGATCACTTATTTAATGTATACCAATCAGTCCCTGGGCTATTGTTCGGAAGAATTTAAGTCATTACTGACCAGATGGGTAGGCTTTGACAACAGCCAACCTGCTAAAGCCGCCAGCGGTTATGATGACGAAGACGATTGCCGGGCTGGAGAGCATGACGAAGCACCCAGCGAAGCAGAAAAAGAATTAACCGAACAGGAGCGTACCAGGGAACTTAATCAATTCAAGTACGTTGCTGTTCTTGAAGCCTTAGGAGAGTTCTATCACCCTAACTACGATCAAAGCTATTCTGACTGGCACGTCATTGTTGAAATGCTGCTGGGTCAGCGGGCGTTTGTAAGCCCTCATGCCAGAAAGGCGATCAAATTTTTGGTTGATTTATCAAAAGAGGGCGCCATGGCTGCTAATTTGAATTTTTTCGATATTACCAGAAATATGGCAAACGCTCGCAGAACGCTAGACCAGGTGATGACCCAAATCAGGAAATGGCAACCGGACAAGATGGATATCCGTCAAAATGGTCATCACAGCACTGTATCCATCCGGCTCTGGAAGGCTGGCAAAATAGTCTATATCTGTGAAGTGTATGCGGTCACCCCGAGGGGAATACCCTTTGAAAGCATTGCCATGGGTGTACAGATTATGTGTGGCAAGGAGCGAATGGAAGATCATTTGTTCACCCATGCGGGCAGAGCCATAGGGTTTCGATACTACGAACCCGGTATGCTGGTTAATCCTGCATCCAGGAACTGACCCATGCTATTCTCCAACCTTCGTCCTGATAGTTCGGCCAACAGAAATTTAACGAATCTCACGGAATTCTCCATCCATAGCCGCTTGGCAGTGGGGCGGCCATCCGCTTGGCGATGGGAGTATGTCACAGGCTCAATTATTACTTCTGAAGATTTCGTATCAACAAACTGACGCCTTCAGCTAACTCCCCAATGGCATGGGGAGCATACGCAATTTCCAACCACCGTTCTCTTTGATGGGAAGAAGGATAAAACACCCAGCAAAGCTGCTCCTGCCAAGAGCAATCAGATTCCAGCTCATAGTGAATGCCGTATACCGGCAGGCTTTTGTTAGCTATCTGCATACCGTATCTACCCTGTTCACTGCGGGTAGCAACAATGGTTCCTTCCTGGTTGGCATGAATTTGATAGACCATCGTGGGTTTCTGACTTTCGTTCCTGCCATAGACAGCGTGAGCTTTTAGCAGGCTGTTGATATAGTTCTGCAGCGCCTGTTTACGACCCGGGCCGTCAGTGTTTGCTGTTAACTGTTTGGCAAATGAACCAGATTCCTCTGTGACGATCATTTTCAGGCCATTCTTGTCAGAGTATTCTGACGTCGAGGCTGGTTTATTACTGCTCGCGTTAATAAGCGCAGAAAAGGTCAAAAGCAGTAAAAAAAAGGCGTATTTTTTCATGTATCCAAATGCCCCGAATGGATGATTTGTTATTTTTACCTGCGTTGCGACCATCAGGCAGGGTTTATACTGACTCCCCCTTCTAAATATGAACTGCACAGCCATTTTGAACAACTGAATATTCTTTGGAATTCCTCGCAATACCCGAGGGCGCATGTAGTCCTGCTATTACTCGTCATTCCGACTGGCGCAGCTGTCTAAAATGACTTGTTTGATAAGTAGTTAACCAAATGAAATCATTTTCAGAGTAACTATTCTGTGAACCCAGCCAAACCAGCCCACCAAGCTGGTAAGGAATACC
>NZ_JAHHPO010000619.1 GCF_024606365.1 Endozoicomonas sp. ONNA2 | reverse complement strand
CAGAGTGACTGGTCACTTAGTCAGAAAATATGATTTCATTTGGTTAACTACTTATAGGTGCTGAAGAGTTACAAAATTTGTTTAGCCTTTGATTTCATCATCTGCTGACAAGAGGTTGCAGCTTGAGGTTCTTTCCGCCTTTGCTCGATCATCAGGTAGCCTGAGTTCAGGTTTTTCACTTCTGATGGCGTTTTCTGGTCTTTGATGGCAACCCTTTTCCTGATGTTTGCATCAGTAAATCCGTCAGCTTTATTCATCAGGCTATCTATTTGGTGAGAACTTTTTAGATCTTTTAATTGTCCAAATGACTGAGCAATCATTTTATTGGAGCAATGTTTCTGGAGACCATATTACCGTGCTGATTGTTACTGATACGCCCCGTCTGATACTTCGTACCTGGCAGTTACAGGATGTCGATGCATATTCCGCCCTACTGGGTGAAACGCCGCTTGGCTCGTCAGATGCCATGGCGACAGAGCCCGGAAGCCTTGCAGAAACCGAGTTGTGGCGCTACCAGGCGGAATTGGATAAATGGGGGTGGTCCCGCTGGGCGGTGGTATTCAAAGAGAATAACCAGCTGATTGGCTACTGCGGGTTTTCTCCCTATGGCAAGCATATTGAGATGAGCTGGCGCTTTTTACCTGCATACCGCGGCCAGGGCCTGGTACTTGAAGCCGTTGAGGCAGTGACTAAGTTTGGGTTTAACCAGCTGGGCATGGAGGAGATTATTTCCTATACAACACCCAGTAATGAGTTTGCCCAAGGGGTCATGCAGCAACTGGGTATGAAGTTTGATCGTTTCGAGGGGTGGAGCACCTGTACGGTTGCCCGTTACCGCATACAGTCCCCAATATGAATCATTATTAATCTTCTGCTTTTATTCGCCCTGCCCATTGTCCTCCAGATTTTTCCGTCTTATTTTATTTTTTCATGCATTATTTTTTTGAACTCATGGGCAATAGCCGCACCGGCAGCCCCAGGTAGACGGGAGCAGGAAATTATCGTCTGGCTACAATCCATGAATCACGACCAGGGTACCCATTACTTTTCCCGTTTTCAGCAAGTCTCGAAAACGGTGCAGAAGTACTATTTTCTCCGTGGATGGCCTTTGTCAATTCTCTCGGAATACTCCACCCATAGCCCGGAGAGCTTGGGTGGAGATGGGTGGGGCCGCCAAGGTGGGGCCGCCAAGGTGGGGCCGCCCCGACCGCTTGGTGGTGGGAGGATGTCAAAATCTGCACATCTTGTGGAAGTGCTTACCACGGAGATCACTGCATTTTATTGGGGATATTTGCAGCAAATTCGTTGAACCCGCTCAGGGTAATACCTGCGAAGGGAACAACAGAAGAAAGTGCCGGATTACTAATGATGGATGGTCATGCTGTTTGCCTGCCATGTATTCCTTGATACCTAAAACCATTGTTTTACTTCAAATCAGGCAGCTTCTTGCTAACCTTGATGAGTTAACCGTTTATTCCTTTTCTTTGGCTTTCACCTGATACACCGGCAAGCCATAACAATAATAATGAATAAGGGATATTCACTGCCGGTAAATCTCAACTTCAGGGTATTCAAATGCGTGCTCCAATCGCTGACAGTCATTCACTTCTGGCAGAAGCCTGCCGCCCATTTCCTGCTTCACGGAAAATTTACCTCGTCGGTAGCCGTCATGATATTCGGGTAGGCC
>NZ_JAHHPO010000618.1 GCF_024606365.1 Endozoicomonas sp. ONNA2 | reverse complement strand
TGCCCATGGCGCGTGAAAATATTTTGCGCCACCCTCAGGGATGAAAAATGGTTAAACAAAATATTTCTCACGGCAAAGAGCACGAAGAAGAGCTTTTCTTTTCCTTTGTGCTCTTTTTGACCTTTGTGGTTCCAATTCAAGACCCACAACCCGTAATAACAACCCGTCAGCGACAGTCACTACGAGTTAGAGAACGAGGGATAGAACTATAGCATCAGGAAAAATTCCTTAATGTCTACCCTAAGAGGGACGGTCAGGTTATTACTGTCAAAGGGGACAGTGGGGGAATAGCATTTTGGGCAGAGATAATAGTGCCGGATTTGGTCGCGATTGGTGAGGTTTTAGAATCCAATCGACCTTAATAAGCGATTTACTGATTTTTATACGAATTCAGGGCAGTAAAAAATATCAATTAACTATTCCAGGGCTGCTTAATCCAGGCCATGCCAACTACTCTCGGTTTTTCGGCATTTTCATGATCAATTATTGCAAAGTAGAATGGGTGGTCAAAATCAAATTTAGGATATTTTATAGTCGACGCACAACAAGCGTATGCCAGCATTTCTGATGTTGCGGCTACATCAGCCCCTTCTTCATCAATATTCAATGCTGCCTTATGTGTAGCGATGGCACCAGCTTCCGAGTGTTCTGTCGTATATTCATAGTCGAATTTGAATTTGGGCAGCGTTATCTCTGCTCTATTATTTTCTGCTTTGCCAAGGATAGACGTTAGTCCATTTAGCAAAACCCGATTGAGATCTTCACTGTTATGATTGGTTTCCTCTGAAGGTGGTAAAACAAGCACCGCTTTTATTCCTGTTTCCTTAACAGGAACAGCTATAAAATCATAGCCATCTGAACGAGTGTGTTTGATGGTGTGTGTTTCTCCACCACTTTCCATCCACTGAATTTCGGGGTGGGTGGTATTTTGCCATGTCATTGCTGAGCTATCGACATCATTCATCAGCTCAAAAGGTTCTTCCCATGAAACATGCTCGAATAACCAAGTGACCAAGCGAAAGGCAAGGGTTGGATCTTCCAGGTTGTTGGGATCAAGCAAATCAGTGATCATACCCTGGGTATCTTTTGCAATTCGCGCATTGAGTTCTGCTGTAGCCTGTGCATAACCCTTCTGTCTTAACTCTGCACTGGTTGTATGTGAAATATTGAGTTGTTCCAGGGCCTTGTCAATATGTTCTTCTTTTGATTGAACGTGCAAGCCTTTTACGGTGTCCATAATATTGGGCGGGATATGATCAGACACGATAGCACTTTCATTTAAGCCAACATTCAAGCCCACCTCATTCATTACTCTGGCGGTGATTGCCTCTGTGGTAGTGACCAGGAAAGGTGAAATAACCAAGTTAACTGATCTATCAGACAATAATACCTGAACAAATTTTTTTACATCACTTTGAATGCCTTTAAAAAAAGGTGTGGTGGTTTCTGGTACCACCTTATGGATGCCTGACGAACCCATCGACTGTGGAGAGTATAAAACGTTGGAATGGGTTGCATGATGTTGAGGTCCATTATTGGTGGCAAGAGTGCCGGCAAGCGCTGAATTTTGCATTTTGATTCAAATCTCCAGATAAAATGTCTATTGTTTGAATTGACGCATTCTAACACATTCAAAAAATGCTCTGATCCAGACAGCAAACAATCAATAAGCAGTTAGCCAACTGTTTAGTCAGGTTTTCATTTTTTTAGTCCTTATTAACAGCACGATATAGTGTTTGTGGCTTCTTTGCTCTCTTTTTTAAGCCAATTGTTTGAATTTATAATAATTGTCGTTTATTTATCGGGAGACTCGGTCAGGATCAAATGGCTACCAGGGTAAATATTATTGTTATCTGTGCTAATCCCGATCAACGCTTTATGCAAAGCCACATCGCCAATGGTTCGATCAATCCGGGAAATGTCCTGAAAGAGAGTGTTATTACGATAGAAATTAAGCATCTATCTATTAATTCCAGAAACAAAAACTTTGTGGTTCCAATTCAAGACCCGCAACACCTGGAAACCAACCCGCCTGCACTCGTTCGCAGAAGCTAAAAAAGAATGGACAATAGTAATATTCAGGAAGAATTCCTTAATGTCTACCCTAAGAGAGTATTGACGTTGCCATCAATGACCTCGTTTACGGTGACCCGGCCACCACCATCTTCCCAAGCCGTAAGACGTTGGCTTTCAAATAGCTTAACGTCGTCGTTCGTAATCCCAATAGCAAGTGCTTATACTGGGTTGTGATGAAAGTTAAAAAAAATGGGAATGAATGAATTACCTATTGAATAAAGTGGTCTGCTATATCATATGAAAATAATTGAGTGGTAAAACACAAACATGAATTCATCTTTTAATAACTTTTCTTCTTGCTCTGTGTCTTCCAAGTGGCTTACTGAAACCTCATTAACCTGTCATGAAGAAGAAATTAAAATGACAAGTGCATTTTTTAATGACAAAAAAGTTCAAACATTTGAACCCGTCAGCTTTGGCTACGTTTCGGAAGTGATGAAACAACAACAACAAAATAGTGGTTTTGATTCCTTCAACTGGTTAGAAACGGACAAACTTCCTTCATTATTTCCTGAAATTGATGATCTTGACTGCACCTCCAAAGACAGCGAAGCAAGTAATCGCCCACTCTTTTCGCACCAGGTAAATTGTGATGAAACCGGAAATGGCGATATTTGCACAGAAATAAAAATGAATGAACCGGATGCTCAGACAGAAAATTCAGCAAAGGTC
>NZ_JAHHPO010000617.1 GCF_024606365.1 Endozoicomonas sp. ONNA2 | reverse complement strand
TTTTTTGTGTAATACCGTCCATATTAGGAAAGTTGTTTTTAGACAATTCCTTAGTTACCGTGAGACGTGCAAAACAGTCGTCAGGCGTTGAAACCGAACCATAAGCATACCGATGAATCAGCAATTTTTCCGGGAACAATATTGAAATATAGCTGTCGAAAAGCGAAATATACATTGTTTGCCGGAAGGTTTATGGACGCAATAGCCAAACCCCAATCCACTGCTCAATTTGATGGCTGTCAGACCGTTGAGGATTTAACCGGGCTTTTCAGGGAGGTTTTATTCAATCATCGTGAAACCAGAGTTGCAACCGATGGATTAATACCTGAGACGACTTCACAAGCTGACCTTGCCGGGGTTCTGGACTCATCTCCCCGTGATGTTCCCGTAGTCGAAAGATCAGTCTCCAGGACGCCAGGTGGTAGTTTTGCTTATTCACCGGCAGATACGGATTCGCGGTTGGAGTATTTACGCAAACATCCAATTGCTGAAGGGTTAAATAGTGATCCGGACTTTTCAGCCCTCATTGCGCAGCTGTCCCATGCCACATCAGATCAAGAAAAATCATCTTTATTCGAAACGTTACATGAAGCGGTTGAACGTAAACATGTACCCAATATATTAAAGGCACTTCCTCTGCTTGAGGATGTGAAAAAACAAACTGACGTTGTGGGGTATGCGTTTAGTCTGATCAATAAAAGTGATCAGTTTTTTTACAACAAAGGTGATAACAACGGTAATTTTGATGAGCGAAGCTTAATGTTTAATGTTGGCATTCTGGATGCTCTTTATAGTCAGTTGACGGACTTGTCAACGCTTTTAAAGGGAGAGCTGTGTACGGAATCGCTTTCAGTAATTCGTTATATCAATATGATCTTTCCAGACCCCCTGTATTCCCTTGATACCCTGAAGCCTCGTGAACTCGAAGGTTATAGGGGCGATCCCTCTCATCACAAGGAGCAAATAGCCCTGAAGTCTAATTGGACTCCTGATGATTCCCGTGTTACCCAAGTGATAGCGATGATTGAAAATTATCGTGAAACTGAACTTGGTATTTATGCCAATATTTCTAAAGCCTCGGCAAAACATCTTAACAATTACCTGAGAGCAAATAATATTGACCGATTGTTTTTCCCTATGGCGGGCACTGGTTACTTTTCTAAAAGAATGATTGATGCAGGCATGCCCTCAACTTGCTTTGATATCAATCCGCCTGACAAAACCTTTACCAGGGTCAACAAAGCAGATGTTTTTGTCAGCATTGACAAGTTTTCAAAAACACTGGCATTGACCGGTAGAAACATCCACTCATCCGCATTGGTACTCGATGCGCCGCAGCCCGGTTTCATGGTTCAAAATCGTCGGATTGAGGCTGATGAGTTCCTTCCCACAGTCATTAAGTCCTGGCTTGATCGGGGAGGCAAGAATGTGCTGGTCATTTCTGAGGCCAGCGATCAAGCGTTGCTTTTCTCGTCCAAAGCATTAACAAGAATGGGAATAGCCATGATACCTGTTATACCGGGTTTTCCTCCTGAGATATTTCAGGGTTTGGGGGAATTCGTTGGTATCTGTGGCCTTTATCGGATTGAAAAAAAATAAGCCAGGGGGCTGGTGTTCTAACCCGGATAATTCATAAACGTGCAATGGATTCAGCAATAACCTGACGGAGTTTCCCTTTTCTACTACTCTTTTCAGTTGAAATATAAGTCAATGTCAGGGTGTCTCCATAATGAAACTCTATGACTTTTATGTAAAGCAGAAGTGGGTCAGATGGCTCTTTGTTGCCTTGCTGTCAGCTGCGGTCTTTGTTGCTGAAGGGGCTTATACCGGGCCTGGCTCAGGGGGGTATAGCGGACCGGTCCAGGGGATGGTACGACAACCGTCGCTGCTATCCTGAAGCATCCCCGGGATGACATGCGGGTCGTCCTCAAGGGCCATCTGGTCCGCAAACTCAAACATGAGAGTTACCTGTTTAACGATGGTACCGGTGAAATCACGGCGGATATTGATGATAATGTTTTTCCACCGCAACCGGTCAATGCCAGTACCAAAGTAGAGCTTATCGGTGAAGTCGATGTTGATCGGCTATCCGGCGTTGAAATAGACGTGAAGTCACTGAGAATTATCAGCCAGTAATGACCATTCGGCTAACTGCCACTGCCTGGGAGGCTGTCCGAGAATAGACTGCCCTACTGCGGTTGCGATAAATTGGTCTAAAA
>NZ_JAHHPO010000616.1 GCF_024606365.1 Endozoicomonas sp. ONNA2 | reverse complement strand
ACGACCGGCTTCCGAAGGTTTCAACGTCTTCTGAAGTTACGGATTCAGGTTAAAAACATGAATTCAACTAAAAATAGTCTTCAACCGGTTAGACACATACATAGCTAATTGATAAAAATCTCGGTATGCTCTTTGATAATGTTCTCACGCCCCTGCACATAATCAGACAGTTGTGCCAATATATGCTGCTTTTCCAGATCTTCCCCAGCTACTACCTGAGCCTCTCGCAATTCGCTCCAGAAATGATCAAGCGTCAATAGTTGATTATTTTCCGGATGTAACACCCCCGATAATCGGTCCTGGCAATATTGCTTCCAAAGCACCCGGTCTTCTTTATCCATAGTTTCAAAATAGTGCCGACCACGATAACGGAACAGCATCTCTTCCAGCCGCTTATCGGAAAATGTGAGACCCAGTTCAGGTAACTGCGCAGGATTGGATGAAATAATCCGGCTCATTTCATTCTTATCTGCCGGTGAGAAAAAACCTCCTGAATAAATCATCTGATCAGGATCCGTGTGTTTCGTTGCTGGTGACTGCGAAAACACCGCTTTGAGTTTTTCTGCCAGCCTGTTGTCCGCTAACAACTGGCTCCGGTGCGCTTCACACCTGGCAAGGTCTACTTCAAGACGATCCTGATCTTCACCCCTCAGGACACTCAGTGGCGCAACCGCCGGGCATTTATTAATATGGATGGTCTTTAACGGAACTCGCGCTTCCCCATCGACTAATTGATCAGCGGGCGTAAACATCCTGTGTCGTATTTCATCCACCGATAAATTCATCAAGGGTGTCGGATCCACGGACAGATTATAAACGACAATACCATTACGATTTACCGGGTGATCAATCAGCGGCATCACCACAGCCAGGTTATTGCGTTGCGCCCCGAACATGCCGGACACATGCACCACCATCTGCTGGCTGACCAGATTTAACAACCCGGCCACTTCACGCTTACCCCGATGGGACAGATAGAACTGAAACACTCTGGGCTGTCGTTGCCGAATCAGCCTTGCCAGCGCAATAGTGGCCCGAACATCCGACAAAGCATCATGGGCTGCGCCATGATCCAGACCATTCGCAGCGGTAATCTCCTCCAGCCTGAAGCTTTTGCAGCCATCCTCACGCAACGGCCATTCAATGCCTTCCGGTCTCAAGGCCGCAGTCAATCTGACCAGATCAATCAAATCCCAACGACTGTTGCCATTCTGCCACTCCCGTGCATAGGGGTCATAAAAATTCCGGTAGAGAATGTTGCGGGTGACCTCATCATCAAAACGAATGGTGTTATAGCCCAAGGCGCAAGTGCCCGGCACCATCAACTCAGATTGAATGCGGCGAATAAATTCCGGCTCCACCATTCCATGCTCGTTCACCTTCTGAGGTGTCAAACCGGTGACCAGACAGGCCATAGGGGCAGGCAGATGGTCTTCCGGCAACTTACAGAAAATATTCAGCGGCTCACCCACCTCATTCAATTCTGCATCTGTCCGGATACCCGCAAACTGGGCCGGCCAGTCAAGCGCGGGATCGGTACCGAACGTTTCATAATCATGAAAATAAAAAGACTGCATTTCACCCCCTTTCACCGTTGTTCATAAAACACCACCATGGTATAGCCTGGATTGTTGAATGTTTAAGAATAAACAAACCATTTATAGCCGCAATACAACAGAAAAACACACGTACTGGCAGCAAATAACACCCCTTTCAAGAACCATTTGATCACGGCTGACGATCACTGTACCTTATGCCTTCAAGCCGTGAAAACCTTGAGGATTGTACATGTTGAAGAAAAAAACGATCAAGAAAACAGCAGAAACCGAAGTAACCTTTGAGTTTGCTCAATCGGGCATCAAGTCTGTGTCCCTGGTTGCTGATTTTAACCAATGGCAACCGATCACCATGAAATACCATAAGAAAGAGAAAGCCTTTCGGACCAAGGCAAAACTGCCCGGGGATCAGGCTTTCCATTTCCGTTATCTATTGGATGAGACCACCTGGGAGAACGACCATAACGCTGACGACTACGTGCCCAACCCCTATGGCAGCGATAACAGTGTCGTTTATACCAACATCAGCAAGTAATTAACCTGCGCACCTCTGCCATATGTAGTGCCTGATCATTTGGACAAAATGCTACTGATGGTAGTAAACGACAATGAAGTGCGTAACTACAGTAATTAAAAGAATACCCCGTCGGGATGACGGGGTTTTTAACGTGAGATGCCGCTGAGGCAAAAAACCAATAATCAGGGTCACAGCAGGCATGGCGGCCACTTTGATCTTGTTGCGCCTTTTCTGTAACGCTCACCAACCTGACTCTTAATCAGCGCAGTTCACAGTGGTTTGGCAGTCGCTTCCAAAAGCCACCACCGCGGAGCCCAACCCCATCTCAATTGAAGTTGCGAGCAGACCGACTCTGCTCTCCCCGTATGTTCATTACAGCATGCGGCGCCTGCCTCGATTATTTATCGTCAAACCGTTGCAGCATAGGCGTAGCGTCCAGAGCATTCTGTGCTATATCGTTCATGGAGTGATTGAATCAGCAAATTATAGGTGTCTATTATTTGTTGATTTACAGAACTCTGGACTTCAACAGAAAAAAGTGTCCTGAGCATTGATTCTCAGAGTTGTAGAAGAATACGGCTATCCGCCATTGCCCGGGGCTGAATAGTAACCAGGCAGTTTTCAAACAAAAGTAATCAAACAGGTAGTAAAACAATGCAAGAAACCCATGTCAACTTTATCCCGACAACCAATCAGGTAGTCATCAACCAAGCCACAATCAATGCGGATGCCCAGAGAAATAACGGCCACCAGAGTTTGCATTCCAGGTTTGCAAACTGGGTTGTCAGCCATCCAAAAATAACGCTGGCATCTGCCCTTGGTCTGGCGGCTGCTGGTGTTGGAGCCTATTTCCTGGCAAGAGAACTGACTCTCTCCGGGAATGCAGGCAGTTCAGTAATGGCAAATCGCAATATATCCCCAACCAATCCAACGTCCAGCCTGTTACCCAGCCAGGGCTTAAGTCCCACCGCTATCGAATTTATAACAGAATCAGTGTCAGAATTGCCGACATCCGTGACAGCGCCACCCCTGACTACGCCGGACTGGTATAAGGCCTTAATGTCAACTGCGCAACCTTCCTCAGAAACCCCGGTATCTGCGTCTGAAAAGAAAACAGTAGAATCGATTGTCAAGCGACCTTACGCAGAGTTTGAACAAGCGGGTTATCTGGCGTTTAGCGACACCGACTTCAGAGATGGGCCTTATGGCGAATCCACGAAAATCAAGATAAAAATAGCACAGAATCTTCCAAGGGATGTTCACCTGATTGTATATACCTCCGGCAACCCTGAACATACTCGTCAATCATTCCAACCAATGGTTGACGACAGGAATCCTCTTCATGTTTTGAAAGTAAAACGCTCACCGGATACCAGATACTGGGCTCGGGACGGACTTCCTGTTCCGGTTTTTGGCAAAAATGACAGTCTTGTCCTGGTTGACTCGAAATACCATCATTCCTGGGAGCCGGATCAGGCAGTTGCCAACTTTTTCAACGCTACCCTTTTGTCTCATCCATATGAGTTTGAAGGTGGTAATTTGCTTGCTGACAGTAAGGGCAATTGTTTTACCGTTAATAACTATGATATGAGAAAGCAGTCGGACTTCAATGATGATATATTCAAAAAATACTATGGCTGTAAACGGCTTACCCGACTCAAACACAAGACGGGGATTGGTCATGTGGATGAAGTAATTAAAATCATTGATGACAAAAATATCATCACCGACCGGCGTGGTTATCGGTCAATCCTTCGCAGGCTCGGTTATAATGTTACCATGATCCCACGTGCAAAAGGTAAATACGCCAATTACCTCAACAGTGTGATTATTAATGGCAATGCGTTTGTCCCCGTGTATGGGCATAAAAAAAACGACAAAAGGGCAATGGACATATACCGTAGTTTTGGCTTGAAGGCTTATGAGTTCAGGAGCAATAATATCTCTTCAATCTGGGAAGGATCCATTCATTGTTCGATGGTGACTTATCCTAAAATCAACAACAAGCCAGAAACTTCCGGTATTTCATGAAAGGCTGTGATAAAAAAATACCGAACAGAAACTTTTACGTTATTCCACAAACTTGCCAGAAACAATTCGCAGGTAATTATACCAGGAGGCTGTTCGAGAATAGACTGCCCTGCGTGGCAACTGCTCCTGCGTCCATGAGTCGTGCGGTGGCTGCAAATTGGTCTAAAAATCCGCTTTTGTTCGGCAAATAGCCCCGCTACTTGTGTCCAGGGTATTCACCTCACAAAACCGAATTT
>NZ_JAHHPO010000615.1 GCF_024606365.1 Endozoicomonas sp. ONNA2 | reverse complement strand
GTGTTTAGTGGATGGTCGTACGTCTGGTTCTATCGCCCTGGCCGGTTCTCAGACTGCCTCACGGGCAAGATCGACATTCGGCTGCTACTTTTTAATAAGTGTTTAACTGTAACTGACGAGAAAGCACACTATGAATATTGGCAATGGTTCACGGCCCGCAATCCCATCCTCCATTTCCGAGGTTTTGCTGGTTGCTGAAGACAAACCCGAAACAGCTCAATGCTATGGCAGGGAAGTATCTCGGCTGGGGTGGCTGCCGTCCTTGACGTCACTTTTTTGTTGTAGATGCAAGGAACCCTCTGGCAGAAGATTCTTAATGAGTCCGGTATACCATCCAACCACCGTTGAGGTAATCAATTCTCAACCCACACCTTCTGAATTTGGCAACTGGAAATAAGTACAAGTGCGCAGCGCAGCCCCTTCGTTGAGTAATCAGAATCAAATTCTCATCTCAATCCCCCGGGTAGCCATATACTGCTTGGCTTCAGGAATAGAGTAATGCCCGAAGTGGAAAATACTGGCGGCCAGTACCGCATCTGCCTTGCCTTCTTTGACTGCTGCCACCAGGTGATCCAGATTTCCCGCACCGCCAGAGGCAATGACCGGAATACCCACTGACTCCGAGATAGCCCTGGTGACGCCCAGGTCGTAGCCATTTTTGACACCGTCCTGATCCATACTGGTTAGCAGTATTTCACCGGCTCGAAGGTTCTCCATTTTCAGCGCCCACTGCACAGCATCAAGGCCGGTAGGCTTGCGCCCGCCATGGGTAAAGATCTCCCAGCGATCTGGCTCACCAAAATGGCTTACCTTCTTGGCGTCAATAGCCACAACAATACATTGTGAGCCAAACCGGTCAGCAGCGTCCTGAACAAATTCCGGATTAAAAACCGCCGCGGTGTTGATGCTGACTTTATCCGCACCTGCATTAAGCATGGTGCGGATATCTTCCACTGTGCGAATGCCACCGCCAACGGTCAGCGGGATAAATACTTGGCTGGCCATGCGTTCAACCGTATGCACTGTGGTTTCCCGGCCCTCATGGCTGGCGGTAATATCAAGAAAGGTTATCTCATCAGCGCCCGCTTCGTTATAACCACGGGCAACTGCTACCGGGTCCCCGGCATCGCGAATATCAACAAACTGAACACCTTTAACCACCCGCCCATTGTCAACATCGAGACAGGGAATTATTCTTTTAGCCAGCCCCATGACTGCAACCTTTCCAAACGCTTGTTAATTGACCAGACGCAGCGACACCGGGTAGCGATAAAACTCACCGCTACCCGCCTTCATTGCAGCCCTGACCATGAACACCAGCACCACTACAATGATCACTGGCACCAGTGGCAATAATAGAAATCCTACCAGCAGGAGCTTGAGGATAAACCAGAGAGTAGCCAGCAGTGTGATGGTGATCTGAAAGTTCAGGGACTCTCTGGCATGGTGCTCAATATAAAGCGACCTGTCCCGCTTCATCAGCCAGATCACCAGCGGTATGACAATATTCAATCCAGGAACCATAAAGCCGAACAGGGGCAGAAGGTGCACCAGCATTGCCATATTTTTATCATCCCGTTGAATATCGGACCTGCGGGGGAATACCATAATTATTCATCGCAATAACGTTGCGCCTCGGACAGACTGAGCGTCCCTTCGTAAATGGCACGACCGGTGATCGCACCGGCAATCCCTTCCCCGGCAACGGCTTTCAGGGCACGAATATCATCCATGTTGGTGATACCACCGGAAGCAATCACAGGAATCGTCATGCTGTTGGCCAATAGCCGGGTTGCGGCAACATTGACTCCCTGCATCATGCCATCCCGGGTAATATCGGTATAGACGATGGCAGAGACACCGTCCTGCTCAAACTGACGTGCCAGAGAAACAACCTCGGTGTCGGTGACTTTTGCCCAGCCATCTGTTGCCACCCAACCATCCCGGGCATCAATACCCACGATCACATGTCCGGGAAACTTTTGGCAGGCCTGCCTGACAAAGTCAGGGTCGGTTACCGCTTTAGTACCAATAATCACCCAGGCAACACCAGAATCCAGGTAGGCTTCTATTGTCGTCAGATCACGAATACCCCCACCAATTTGCACTGGCAAGTCAGGGTACTTTGCGGTGATACCGCGAACTGCATCAGCATTCAGGGGCTTGCCGACAAACGCCCCATTCAGGTCAACCAGGTGAAGTCTGCGGCAACCGGCATCCACCCATCGGCTGGCCATGGCAACCGGGTCATCACCAAAGACCGTGGCAGCGTCCATTTCCCCCTGGCGCAGTCGGACACAGGCACCATCTTTCAAATCGATTGCAGGAATGATTAACATCGTTTTGGCTTCCAGTTCAGGGCTTCCAGGTTAAAAAGTTTTCCAGCAGCTGCAGTCCATTGGCGGCACTTTTTTCCGGGTGGAACTGCACAGCAACAATATTGTCCTGGCCAAGGGCAACATCGAAACCAAGACCGTAGTCACTTCTCCCCGCCACCGTCGCTTCATTGGCAACACGGGCATAGTAGCTGTGCACGAAATAGAACCGGGCATTGCCGTCAACCCCCTGCCAGAGAGTATGGGCTGGATCAACCTGGTTGACCGGGCTCCAGCCCATATGTGGGACTTTCAAGCGAGAGCCTTCGCTATCCCGGAGGTCTTTCCCAAAGAACTTTACCTCACCTGGCAGCAGGCCAAGGCATTCAACCCCACCATTTTCTTCGCTGTGATCGAGCAGAACCTGCATACCAACACAAATACCCAGCAAGGGGCGGGTGGCTACTAACTCCCGAACCACGTCATCAACACCATGGCGCCGTATTTCTGCCATACAGTCACGGATTGCCCCAACGCCGGGAAGAACTGCCTTATCCGCAGCCAATATCTGCCCGGGGTCGGAGGTGACAATGATTCGGGTGTTGGCCGCTGCAACATGTTCCAGTGCTTTACTGACGGAATGAAGGTTGCCCATTCCATAATCAATGACAGCGACCGTTTTCATGGTTACAACGACCCTTTGGTAGAAGGCATCTGATCCACCATCCGCGGATCAAGGGCAACCGCCATACGTAAGGCACGGCCAAAGGCTTTAAAGACGGTTTCTATTTGATGATGGGCGTTGCGTCCCCGCAGATTATCAATATGCAGGGTAACACCGGCGTGATTAACAAAGCCCTGGAAGAATTCATAGAACAGGTCAACATCAAAGCGACCGATCAGTGCGCGGGTAAATTCAACATTAAACTCCAGACCGGGTCGCCCGGAGAAATCGATAACAACTCTGGACAGCGCCTCATCCAGGGGCACATAAGCATGGCCATAACGGTGCAGCCCTTTTTTATCACCAATCGCCCCGGCAAAGGCCTGCCCCAGGGTTATGCCAATATCCTCAACCGTATGGTGATCATCGATGTCATTATCACCAACAGCCTTGATATCAAGATCAATAAGGCCATGGCGGGCAATCTGATCCATCATATGGTCAAGAAAAGGCACTCCTGTATCAAACGATGCCTTGCCAGTACCATCCAGATTGATGGTTACATGAATCTGGGTTTCCAGGGTGTTTCTTGCAACACTCGCCTTGCGCTCAGCCATGAACTTCTCCGGTTGGATTGTCATCTATTGTGTTTGCCGGGATATAAGTAGTTGGCCAAATGGAATCGTATATTTCTGGCTAAGTGGGCAGTTACTATGCAAGGCTCAACGTAGGGAGCATAGCCGTAGCTATGTGACCGTAG
>NZ_JAHHPO010000614.1 GCF_024606365.1 Endozoicomonas sp. ONNA2 | reverse complement strand
AATAGCTAAATATCCTATTATCGGGATGATCGTTCGACCGATTCTGTCGCCCTGAACTGGGGGCGGGTATATTCCTCCTGTGGAAAAAATACTGATGCAGCCCTGCAACAGCTGCATAAAGAAGAAGGTGCATTATTTGGCCTTGCCGCCAAGTCTAATGGCAAAGAGAAAGTTGGCGGCAAATCAGCTTTCAGGCTCAGAATCCGGGATGACCAGAGTACAGTTGGCAAGGAGCCGGTCAGGGGAATTCCCTATCTGTTGGGGCAGGGACTCACTGGAAAGAATAAAGAAAGCCATTATCTGGAATCGGGTTCTGATTTTACGGTGTGTTGTTATCCCTCACCGCAAATGTCCAGTGAACAATCAGAGCAGCTTGAGCAGGCACTGCTATGTCTGGGTATGCTCGGTGGTTTGGGAGCTCGTTCCCGCAAGGGGTTGGGAAGTCTGTCAATACAGGAACTAAGCGGTGGCCGCTTGGCTGCACCGGAAAACAGAGGTGAGTATATTGAAGTAATCCAGGATCTATTGAAATCTGTCTGTGTTGATCTGGTTGTTAATGAGCCGCCTTATTCCGCACTTTCCGCATTGAGCCGAATTGATATTTCCTCTTTTCAAAAATCTCCAGCGGAGCTTCTTGCTGAATACAACAACACACTGCATCAATATCGTACCTGGCAAACGGAAAAGCCAAATTTTAAAGGTGACCACGACTGGGCTTACGACGTTGCTAACGGCAAACCAATAAATACACTGCCTCAGCGAACTGTTTTTGGCTTACCCCATAATTATCGTCTGAGTAATGCCCGAGAAAAAAATGTAGACGTCAACGCTTCAACAGGTCGTCGGGCAACTCCGCTTATTGCCCATGTACACCTGTTTAAAGATGGCAATACACTACTGGTTCAAGCGCTTCTGAGATCCACCTTTCTGCACAGAGAGTCAGCGGTCAAAATTTCCTCAAAACGCAATCGAAAAGCACTGGCAGGTGAGGTGGATTGGCGTGTTATCGAGCGGTTTATGAATCAGTTCGGGCAGAGGGAAACCATCCATGGCTAAACAATACTTCCATTTCACCCTTGGACCCGTACAGGGCTTTGTTGCCCAGGCCCGCCGAACCCGTGATTTCTGGTCTGGTTCATTCCTGCTTTCCTGGTTGTCGGGAGTGGCCATGGTTGACGTACAAAAACAGGGTGGCGAGATTAAGTTTCCGATTCCTGCAGAAGGTTATCTGGACTGGCTGGAAGGAAATGGCATTGGCAAGCCTCCTGAACAGGGCGCCATTCCCAACCGCTTCAAGGCCGTGAGTGCAGAAGTGCCCGAAGACTTTGACCCCAAGGTAGTGGTGGAAACCATCCGGTCAGCGTGGCGAGAACTGGCAGAGAAGGTCTGGCAAAAGGATACCTGATTACCACTGATCGTACGTCATGACATAGAGAAAGTTTATTTAAGAAT
>NZ_JAHHPO010000613.1 GCF_024606365.1 Endozoicomonas sp. ONNA2 | reverse complement strand
AGAAAGACCAGGGCATCGACCTCAGAGGCGATCCACTGGCCATGCAGCGTCTGAAAGAAGCCGCCGAGAAAGCCAAGATTGAACTGTCATCTACCCAGCAGACCGACGTCAACCTGCCATACATCACGGCTGATGCTACCGGACCCAAGCACCTGAACGTTAAAGTCAGCCGTGCCAAGCTGGAATCCCTGGTAGAAGACCTGGTTGCCCGTTCTCTGGAGCCATGCCGCATCGCCGTCAAGGACTCTGACCTGGATCTTTCTGACATCGACGAAGTTATCCTGGTGGGTGGTCAGACCCGTATGCCACTGGTTCAGAAGAAAGTGGCCGAGTTCTTTGGCAAGGAGCCTCGCAAGGACGTTAACCCTGACGAAGCAGTTGCCATGGGTGCTGCCATTCAGGCTGCAGTTCTGGCCGGTGACGTTAAAGACGTTCTGCTGCTGGATGTCACGCCGCTGACCCTGGGTATCGAAACCATGGGCGGCGTTATGACTCCGCTGATCGAAAAAAACACCACTATCCCAACCAAAAAGTCCCAGGTATTTTCGACTGCCGACGACAACCAGGGTGCAGTCACCATTCATGTTCTGCAGGGTGAGCGCAAACAGGCGACTCACAACAAGTCCCTGGGTCGTTTTGACCTGACAGACATTCCTCCAGCACCCCGTGGCATGCCACAGATCGAAGTCAGCTTCGACCTGGATGCCAACGGCATTTTGAATGTTTCTGCAAAAGACAAGGCAACTGGCAAAGAACAGTCTATTGTCATCAAGGCATCTTCCGGTCTGTCAGACGAAGAAATCGAACAAATGGTCAAGGACGCAGAAGCCAACGCGGCAGATGACAAGAAGTTCGAAGAACTGGCGGCTGTCCGTAATCAGGCAGATGCCCTGGTTCACTCAACCCGCAAGACGCTGGAAGAAGCCGGTGACAAGGCCACTGAAGAAGAGAAGGCGGCCATCACCAAGGCGATCGAAGACGTTGAAGCTGCTGTCAAGGGTGACGATAAGGAAGAACTTGAAGCCAAGACCAAGGTGCTGTCCGAAGCGTCTGCAGGTCTGGCCCAGAAGATGTATGCTGAAGCTCAGCAGCAGGGCGAAGCCCAGGCTGACGCTGGTACCGAGCAAAAGGCCGAGGCAGCTGACGACGCTGTTGACGCTGAGTTTGAAGAAGTAAAAGATGACAAGAAGTAAGACCGTTACGATCATCAATGACTGGTGATAAGGTCACAACGCGGGATTCATTCCCGCGTTGTCGTATATATCAAAATAATGGCTTTGTCAGACTTGACCATGAATCCAGTTAGCTCTGTGTTTTCATGCTCGACTGGTGAATGCAGATAGCTCAGGGTTTTTCTGATGTCAAAACGCGACTACTACGAAGTGCTGGGTGTAGACAGGAGCGCTTCGGACAAGGACATAAAAAAGGCCTATCGTCGTATGGCCATGAAATATCACCCCGACCGTAACCCCGGTGATAAAGCAGCGGAAGAGAGTTTCAAGGAGATTAACGAAGCGTTTGAAATTCTTTCCGACAGCCAGAAAAAATCGGCCTACGATCAGTATGGTCATGCCGGTGTCGACCCGAACATGAATGGCATGGGTGGTGCTGGTGGTTTTGCCGGTGGTAATTTCGGCGATATTTTCGGCGATGTCTTTGGTGATATTTTCGGTGCTGGCGGTGGCCGCAGCCGCAGTTCCGTTCAGCGTGGCGCCGATCTTCGCTATCAGCTGGAACTCAGCCTTGAAGAGGCCGTTCGCGGCGTCACCAAGAAAATCCGTATTCCTACACTGGTCCCTTGCACGGAGTGTAATGGCTCTGGTGCGAAAAAAGGTACTCAACCGGTCAGCTGTACTACCTGTGGTGGTATTGGCCAGGTGCGTATGCAGCAGGGCTTCTTTTCTGTGCAGCAAACCTGTCCTGACTGTCGCGGCACTGGCAAGATGATCAAGGATCCCTGTAACGTCTGCCACGGTGAAGGCCGCGTGCAGGAATACAAGACCCTCTCGGTCAAGATTCCACCCGGTGTTGATACTGGCGACCGTATCCGTCTGGCTGGTGAAGGTGAAGCTGGTGTAAATGGTGGGCCAGCCGGTGACCTGTATGTTCAGGTCAGTGTTGCTGATCATCCGATCTTCCAACGTGATGGCAAACACCTGTACTGTGAAGTACCCATTACATTTGTGGATGCGGCACTGGGCGGTGAACTGGAAGTCCCCACCCTGGAAGGCCGGGTGAAGCTGAAGATCCCCGTTGAAACCCAGACGGGTAAACTGTTCCGTCTGCGTGGCAAGGGTGTTATCCCGGTCCGTGGAGGCAGTGCTGGAGATCTCATGTGCCGGGTTGTGGTCGAAACTCCGGTGAAACTGACGGAACGTCAGAAAGAGTTGCTCAAGGAGCTGGATGACACCTTCAAAACAGAAGGTGTCGGGCACCAGTCGCCTAAAAAGCAATCCTTCTTTGATGGCGTCAAGAAGTTCTTTGATGATATGACTTCCTGATTTGCACCGCTCGGGTAAAGAGTGAACCACAAAGGAACATGGAGAAGAGCCTTTCTTTTTGCGTCCTTTGTTCCTTTGCGATTTAAACACAGAACAGTAGCCGCTTGAATGGTTGGAATATTAATTTCTGCCAACTGGCTTGCATCTCAAATATGGAGTATATTTCAAGGCGGTTCCGGAACCCCGATATTTCATAAACGTGTTACCGCTCTCACTTGTCCTTTACCGCTCTGTGGGAGTCTTGCCCGGTTGTCCGTACTCCCCGATGCGGCGAAAATCCCCAAGAAAGACAAAGTCCTCGGCTTTGGCATCCTGAGTTGCCCTGTTCCACATCCATGTGGTCGTGCGCAAGATTAGCAGCAATTTATAATAGACAAATCTTCAAAACTTTGAATTAAATGAATATCGACACCGGCCTTGACATTTTCCAAACGTTGATTTTCAAGGATTGACAGTTTATCCACGTCAGTATCAGGCGGCATGATGACACAGCTAAACCGGAAATTTTTTCGAACACATGCTTATTTATACCTGATTACCACTGATCGTACGTCATGACATAGAGAAAGTTTATTTAAGAAT
>NZ_JAHHPO010000612.1 GCF_024606365.1 Endozoicomonas sp. ONNA2 | reverse complement strand
TTGCATAATGCCAATGCCTTTTTGGAACTGAATGGTATTTTCACACATCAGTTTTACCTTCAAAACACATGACTATCGCCGTTTATTATAGCAGCTGATTCATGCGTACGATCAGTGGTAATCAGGAAATGGAATTACATGACCGTACCAGAGTATGAAAATGAAATGTCGATTTTATTTCGGGACAATTACCAAGGAGCGTTTGGATACACAGGATTGATTGCTTTCAAGCTGGATTGCTGCAATTGCAGAAGGTGAACTGCCCTGTACCACATAAGGCTTTTTATCGGTCACGACCAACAGACCGGATGCCACTGGAACTATGCCGTTGATCTCACCGTCAGGGATCGTGGTACGAAAATCCAGCGGCCACGCAGGGGGCATAAGGCTCAGACAGGCAAACCGTGTTGCCTGAAAACCGCAAAGCGATCCCGAACAAAGGCCAATTAACGGGCCATCAGGGTACAATGCGGTGTCGTCGTCAGGTGGGCCGATCCAGTTCTCAGTGATCGCCTGCTCCTGAAGCTCGCCGGGTTCTTTCGTGTCGTTATAGGAATCTGCGGTAATGGCCACATCACCCACGTACTGCCAAATGGCAGAGGACGAACCGCTGTTGCTGCGGTAAATCAGCTTACGGGCACCAGCGCCAAAGTTGTAATTGCCTGCGGCACCGCAGGTAGAGTGACCTGCACCTTGCCGCCAATGCCGATCTCATGGGTCAAAGAGGGGTCAGACAAGGGCTCTTCCGCCCCCCACGCATCCACAAACGACACCCGGTACGACTGATTTCTGACATACGTCAGAAATTCTCTGTCGCCTACTTTAACAACAGAGGTCGCAGGAGGGGCAGGGTATGCCCAACCTGAACTCTTCATTACCAGAACGAATTTTTGGGTACTGATCGCCGGTATAAACCAGCCGTTGACGTACATCGTTCGGGGTAATGTTACCCACCACATTCACGTCAGCAGACCACGCCAGCCAATCGTTGTTGTAAGGGTAAATCGACTGAGAGCCAGCAGGCACTGACTCGCCGCCAGGCAGCAGACCTTTCCACGGTGCCAGGTGTCCTTTGTCCAAACGGACATTATCAGCGGTGGTCGCTAAAGCATCGCCCAGTTTCTTTGGACTGACCTTGGGCGCAAGACCGGCAAACTGTTCAATGGTCAGGCGCATCCGAACCCCCTTTGCTATACTGGCTACCACACAATAAAGAGGACAAAATAATGAATGAAGAACTGTTTGAAGAGCTGGTCAAAGCAGGTATCGACAAAAAAACCGCCCATAAAGTCGCGGCCTCTTTAAACCCCGACCACCTTGCCACTAAAGAAGATTTGTTGCGGTTAGAGAAGGTCATACTAGAGTTTCAGCAAAAAACAGACGCACGTTTCTTAAGCCAGCAAACAGAAATGACCAAAGAACTGGCGGCCATACAGGCCAGTACCTCCGATAAATTAGCCGCCAGCAACCGGCAGTTTCTCGTTACCTTCCTCGGCCTCGGCCTCACCGCCTGCGTCCTGTTCACACTGAATCTCTACTTTCATTAACCGCCGTTTTCACCTTGACAAGCAGCTTGTCGTCATAGGTTTTTTTATGCTCTTGACGCCCGCCTCGGCAATATAAAGCAACAGCCAAACAAAAAACTTCTTGGTAAGCGTCTTACCAATGATGTACATAATCGCAGAACGCAGCCCCGCCAAAATGATCGTGAATTTCATACCACCCAACTATTAGCCTTACTTATATTATAATGCAAAACGCTCGTAATTGTGACTGAACTCAGTCAAAGTTTCTTTGCCCTCGAACCTATTGTAATGTTCCTTACGTAAAAGGTGCAGTGGTGACAAAGACCCGGGGAAAGTTATTCGCACAGACCGCCACGAAGCCATACGCCAGGCGATGAACCGCAAAATGGAAACCAAAGAGGCCAAAGCGGTTTATGAGCGTCGCAAGGTGATTGCAGAACCGCCTTTTGGCCAGATCAAGAACTCAGGATTCAGAGGGTTCAGTGTCCGGGGTAAGGAAAAAGTGGCTGGAGAATTTTCACTGGTCTGCAGTGCTTATAATTTCAAAAAAATTGTCAAATCGGTTTCCACGGGATCAATCCGTCTTGAAGAAGCAAAAAGGCTTAAAATGGCAGCATAAAGG
>NZ_JAHHPO010000611.1 GCF_024606365.1 Endozoicomonas sp. ONNA2 | reverse complement strand
CTGTGGCAACCCTCTGGTTACAGAGGTTATGCATTTATTATACGAATTCAGGTTTCATAATTATTGCCGAGATAAGACCATGCACGGAATAGGAGGCACTCAGCAGCCCGTCACTCAGGTACCAATAAACGACAGTACTGTCCATAATGACAAAGGTTTTTTCGGCCAGTTCAAAGTCACCATAGCTGAAGGTGTCAAAAATATTCTCTCAAAGTCCTCATCAATCCCCGACACCAAGCTTGTAGCACGAAATATTTCCGCCCCCCCCTTTGCCCCGAACGCCCTGATCAATGGGATGGATAAAAACGGAGCCAAAGACATCAGCCAGGTTGAGCAGGCGTTGGAAAAGGCCAGTAATAACCCAAAATCCCGGAAATTATTTTCTCAAGTCAACAAGGAATTGGACAACATACAACAGTTGCAAAAACAGCTTTCAACGCTTTTTAAAATTAACGAGAATCTTCTGAGGATGCCCGGCGCAGTGAATGGCGGGCCATACAAGGCAATCAGTCAGCAGATCACTCAATGTCAAAATGACATTGACGCTGCCAAAAAAAAGTACACTACTGCCCTGGAAAAGTTCAATAAAACAGTGGACCCGCAACTGCGAATTGATGTTGACAAGTTTCAGGAGGCTATGGCGGGGAAACAAACACCTGAATCTGCCGAAGCCTTGGCCAAGTATGAAAAAATAAAAACTACGCTAAAATAGGGTTGCCAAACACCGGACACTACCCGGGAGGCTGGCAGGGTCAAATATCCAAAGTTCACAAGACAAGGCATCCGCTTGACGAGGTTTTCTTTCAGATTCAAAAAACTCGCCTATCTTCAAAAAGGCGGTATGACCCGTGACGGTATCAAGAAGCTATATATGCCTGATTCATCGGTAATGGCAATGATTTTCAGGCAATAGCTGCATTTTCCCATTGCCACAAGGGAGCAGTTTGATGTTGAACCAACTGGCAAAACTATTAGCACTTATTCTATCAAGCTCATTCATCCTGACAGCAACAGCACAAACCCCGGAGACCCGTCATACACCCCACGGACTGCGGCCTGCCCATTGTGTCCATGAAGTGCCCTCGGGGTCCAAAATCAAAGATATGGTAACCCATGCGCAGGTAACCAGGCCGGACGGTACTGTGGAGGTTCACTACAAATGTGCAGAGGCCGGGGCATTAAATATTCACACTGCCATGGACAGGCAACTTGATGCGACGTCAGGCCATATAACCGATGATGATAAAACTCCGGCGGTATTGCCCGGTCAGAAACCCGTTGAGCACTGCTTCCCATTGACGTACACCGCCTGGCTGGATCAGGAACTTGACTATTTTTCTGCCAACTACACCGTGCCCGAGCGTCCTGAGCACGTCGAGGGAGAGACCGTTTTCTGGTGGATTGGTGCAGAGGATAGTCCGACCACCTCCGTTATTCAGCCGGTGCTTGCTTTCGAAAATGGCTACTGGTTATTCACCAGCTGGAATTGCTGTCCGGCGGGTCACACCTTCCACAGCAAAGGGTTTGCGGTGGAGCCCGGCCAGAATGATCTATTCGGAATGTTAGTCCGGGTGGGGAACGATTATAACATCTTGTCCCAGGCGGGAGAGAAGCAGTCCATACTGGTCGCTGAAGACGCTCCTGCGGCGGTAGCGCCGATGTTTGCCCTGGAAACGTACAGGGCTGACTGCAACACGCTGCCCGCTTCCCCTATGGTGCTGTCCAACGTTCGAATGATCCCTTCTGCAAGGCATTTTGGCTTTGGTTCTTCCGGATTTAACCTGAGCGAGGATTGTGGCTGGAATACCATCTTTGACGGCAGTGGTCTGTATTTGCTACCACCGCACAAAGGCGGCGGAAGGCATATTGATGCTATGAATTTTTCTCAAAAGCACGGTAAGGAATTGTCTAAAAATAACTTTCCCATTTCACTCTAATTCTGGAACTAT
>NZ_JAHHPO010000610.1 GCF_024606365.1 Endozoicomonas sp. ONNA2 | reverse complement strand
AGCTAAATATCCTATTATCGGGATGATCGTTCGACCGATTCTGTCGCCCTGGGGTTGTATCGGGTTGCGGAAGAAACGACGGTGGTTAGTTTTGGTTTCTGCCGGATTGCCCCCTGCCGCTTTCATGCTGAGCGCAAAGGAGGCGAGTTCACCGGCCCGTTCATCCAGCTCGATACCGAAGAGGTTGTGGGTCAGGATGTTTTCGGGGATCTCATTGGGCTCATAACCGGCTTCGTCATAAATGGCATAAAGCAGGTCATAAGCGTAAGAGAGCATATGGCCGGAGCCACACGCCGGGTCACAGAGTTTCAGTGCTTCCGGTGAGGTGACTTTCAGGAAGTTCGTTTCCACATCCACCGGCTTGATGTAGTACTCCATCCGGTCAATCAGTCTGGAGTTCGGATTATTCAGCATCCAGAGCCGCCCAAGGGAGTTCTCCACCAGATAACGCACGATATAGTGGGGTGTAAAGAGCTGGGTGGCCGCAGGAATATTCTCCGGCATGATTTTTTTGTTTTTCTTGAGCGCTTCAAATACATCATCCTTTTTCTCGGAGATGTAGAACTGATAGAGCCAGCCAATCACTTCAACGCTTTTACAGGCTTCGGGCGTCATGGCCTGCTGCACAAAGGAGAGAATGGCATTTCCCGAGAGCAGATCAGAAGGCAACAGCAGCTCGGTGTAGTCGGTAATGCGCCCAAACAGGTAACTCATGCTTTTGTTATAGGAGTTACAGGTGGCCACCAGCAGCAGTCGATAGGCTTCACCCTGCGGGTCCTGGCTTGTAGCTGAGCCAACCAGTAGCGCCATAATATGCTGGCGGGTCTTTTCATTGGAGACCAGTTTGTCATCAATATGGCCCATTTTGGCTTCCGCCAGAATGGCAGGCTGAAATTGCCCGGCTTCCGGTGAGACGATACCCAGCGGGGTGTAGCCGTTAATGTCCATAAAACGCAGGGCGCAGAAACGGTTAAACCAGGTGTAGGCAACCTGTTCAACCACTTGCTGCTGGCTGGAGGTTTGAATCTTCTGTTCCAGTGCAGCCACCGCTGATGGGTTTTCACGGCGGGCTGCACTGGATGGCTCCAGTACCTGTTTCAGCCGGGTACTAACCTGTTCCATCAGACTGGTCCGGGCATACTGGGCAAATTTCTTCAGTTTGGCTTGGGTGGGTTTATCCATCATAAGACCTTGATATGAGCAGAATGCTCACTGTGAATTCGTTAGGTGAGCGTCTGGTTAGCCACTTCGCTGATACGAGTGGCAGGCCATTTAGGAAAGTTCTCGTTCCATATTTCCAGATTAAAGACCTGGCAGTTTTCATAGATTGACCGCTGCCAACGATCAACTGCTCTGCCAGCAGGTGGCATTTTTGCTGTAATTTCATCGGTCAGGTTGGCGTTTAGCTCAAGATCCAGGGTGACCAGGCTAAGATAATGAACCGGTTTTGTGAGTTTTCTCTCTGCCCAGCGATAAAAAAAGGTATCGATAAATTTATTGGCAAAGGTACTGCTTAGGGTGCCGTTTTCAATCTCGTTATGGAATTTCTCCAGCCCTTCTTTTTGAGCTCTTGGATACCCCGGATCTTTCACCTCAACAAACAGAATGGCTTCTTCAAGCTCAACCACAAAATCGACCCGGTGTTGTTCGCTTAGCCCGTGGTAATTGGGTTGAGTGGGCTTCATCTGATCAAACACCAGAGTTCCACCATCTATGGCATCGGTGAAATCTATCGCCAGATCATTTTCGGTTAACTTCATTTACCCAGGTTCCCCATTTTCAGGCTCACCTGTTTTTTAGTCAGGTCATTGAAGGAATCTGAAATAGCATTGGGCGTCAGCGATTGGTAATCATCGGTAGAGTCGATTTTTATCTCACCGGTGTTTGTGTCCTGATAGAGGGCGTGGTAACGGATATGATCCGCAGAGGTTTTAAGCAAATCGAACCATTTCAATAGAACGTACTCATGAGTAGCAAGGATGATCTGCTGGCCATTACGTGATAGCTCCAGCAGGATCTGAACGAGCAGCTCCATAAGCTTTGGGTTCATATTGGCTTCCGGCTCATCCCAGAATAATGGCCCACTTTCACCAGGGCTTATGGTGCCGGTTTCCAGCAGGCGGGAAAGCATTCCGGCCTTACGAAAGCCTTCGGCAATGGCGTTTGCGGAATACTCAGTACCGTCCTTTGAGGATTTGAAGGTGACATTACCACCGCCATAGAAGATAAAGCGGCCACCACAGACTCGCTCCAGCTCAGCCATTGCCCATTTGGCTCTTTCTGTCAGTTTTTCTGGTCTTATTGGAGGGAGGTCCAACTGTAGGCAGATATCCTGATAGGTTCGATCAAATGAGAGTTCTCGCTGTTGGTAAAGGCTGACAAAGCCTTTCATAAGGGCCAGTACTTCTTTAGTCGGGAAGAATACTGGCTCAGCTCGCTTTTGTTGGAAATGGGTAATATTTTCCAGCTGAACTTTTTTGGTTGCATTGTTGGAGAACTCTAGCTCCACATTGGTACCTGATGTAAAGGAGGATTTCAGGTTTGCTTTATCCGTACCGGCACCATTCTTTCGCATTTTTCCCAACTTGCCATCCAGAGGCATAAACAGGCTGGTCAATAGTTTTGCCAGTTCTGTTTCAATATCGTCCTGCTTGATGTCATTGCCGGACTTTAGTTTGCTCTCGCCCGAGCAAAGGGCATAGGCCGCTTTTAACAGTTGGCTTTTACCGGTGCCATTGGCACCGATAATGATGTTTATTTTGGCTGAAAACTCTATTTTCAGTCGGTGGAAGGTAGTGAACTCCCGCAGCTCCAGTGATTCGATCATACCTGTACCTTTTTACCTTCTTTAATCTGTGTCAGCAGAACCTCCCGCATAGAAGACAGATATCGGTCAATATCCTGTTCATTGGCCAACAGGGGTTGATCAAAGGGGACTTTGATCTGGCTTTTGGCAATGATCTCCACTTTTGGCGCGGGTTTTACCGTGCCGGATGATCCGGGCCCTTCATTATGAGGCTTGCTGTTGCCTCCCTCTCCAGCAGCTGCAGGTGATGTCTGGGCTGCCCGGGTCAGCAGTTGTGTGAGTAGCTGTGGATACTCGACTTCCTCGAAGGTTCTCAGTTTATCCCGGACCAGGGCAATCAGTTTCTGATTGGCAATCGCAGCGCTTGCATTATCAAATGCCTGTAGCAGCAGCGATTGTTGATCTGTCGTAATTTTACTGAAGTCGTTTTGAGCGGAGAACGTTTGTTTTTTCCCGGCAATGGTTGTGCGGGCAGTATCGATTTCGGCACTTAGCTGTTCTTCAACCCGGATTTTGAGATCATCCAGCTTAATTTTCAGCTGCTGCATACGGTTACCACGGAAGCAGTCTTTGTCGGTAAGTGCGCCCTCTACCGCATCGCAGTTTATACCCTGAACATAGGGAAAGTTGTCTTTCTGACTGAGGATAAAAGCTGAGGCTTCATCATAAATGGCTCGTTGGGTGCTGTCATTTGCCATAAAGCGAATAACGGGATCAATAAGCGTTTCTTTGTGCTTCAGCAGATTGTCTTCACTTTTAAGAAACTCGGTCAGATACCAGCCATAGGGTTTATCTTTATGGCTTTCAAGATCGTCCAGAACAGGCTTTAGCAGATTCAGGAAAGGGTAGTTGCCGTTTTGGGCATAGAGTCTGTCCAGTTTATGATGCAGTTCCTCCAGTTTAACGCCGGTTTCATTGCCCAGAGCCTTGGCTTCATTCGCCGAGGGAGGACTGTCAAAGAACTCATCATAAAAGTCAGTCAGTTTACGAACTTCAGCAGCGGTAAAGTCAGCCTGTGGTTCGAGTATGACTTTGGTATGGCCGTGAGTGTTTCTCAGGGCTGAGGCTAATTCTGAATCTTCCTGGGGTATGCCATCAATAGTTGCATCTACTTTGCCACGGGCACAGAGGTAGGCAAGTGTGCAGAGAATTGCTGCGTAGTACCAGCCATAAGGTTTTTTCTCGAATTTTTCCAAGAGTGATTTAATGCTGGTTTTAACGCCTCCCCTTTTGTTGCCCCGAATAAAGGACAGTACTTCCTTTTCCGTTTCAGAGAGATTGGTGGCCTGACCACTGAACAGGCTGTCTTTCCCCTTTTCCAGGCAGATGGGAATATCTTCTTCTTTATATGTGTTCCGCAACATGCCCAGATAGGGGTAGACGCGATTTATCAACCCTTGAAATCCACGGATGATTCGGGTTTGAGCGTCCTCGCTATTGACTTCAATGTCGCTGCCAGTGGCTATCATGGGTGCTTTGACTAACAGTGCTGCGACTTGATTTTGTATTAATTTCTTACGCGCCTCATTTGCCTGTCCTTTTTCAGCAATGATACGGCGGGTGGCGTCATTGGCGTTTTGGCTGTTGTGACGGATGTATTTCAATGTTTTTTCATACATC
Source organism: Endozoicomonas sp. ONNA2 (assembly GCF_024606365.1). Taxonomy (GTDB): domain Bacteria; phylum Pseudomonadota; class Gammaproteobacteria; order Pseudomonadales; family Endozoicomonadaceae; genus Endozoicomonas. The sequence continues at coordinate 3,392 of NZ_JAHHPO010000610.1, read as the reverse complement.
ACCAGGTCTTGCATCAGCTGAGGGTCGGCTGGCATAACGATAAGGAGTTCATCTCTGCCCATGCTCTGCATGCGCAAAAGCTCGGCATTACCTGCGTTTTCATGGAAAGGAGAGATTACATGAATGGCCAGTTCGTGTTCACGTCCATGGAGCTTTTCATCGAGTTTTCTTGAATAGATGTAGTCTTGCCCGTTGCCATCAAAGCGAATCTTTCGATGTTTGATGATGGAATCAAAGACCATTTTTTCCAGATGTTCAGCGATTTTTCGGGAGTCTGCCTCTGTATTTTTGATCTCTTTTTCGACATCCTTTTCCTCGTCAGTGAGGTATTCATATACGTCGCCGTTGCGCTGTACGTAGATTTGCTGTTCCAGAAGCGCTAGCCCCTGCTCAACTTTTTTATGCAGCGCACTGATATTCTGGTCAAACCTTTCCAGCATTAATATGCTCATGTTGCGAACAGTCGGCTTAAATTCTTTGACATACTTTACCAGGAGCAGAGCTTTCAACAGTCGAACAGCACAAGGGTCTCCGAGGTTTTTTTCAGCAACAGGAATGGCGCTTTGGACGCTGGACTTCAGTGTGGCTCGCAGGCCTTCGTACATAAGATCAAATGTTGCCAGCTGTCCAACAGGACGGTCGCCTACCATTTTAGCAACATCCTGAAACACGCCCAGCATGGATCGCTCACCCACTGAGTTATGACGACCTTCAAAGGCATTGTGACGGGAAAGGTTCTGAATGGCTGATTGGAACAGGGTGAACTGGTAAGGAATAAATGGGTAACAATGGATAAAGTGCTCTTTATCCTTAAAGTTGCGATGGGTTTGTGCACCATCCGTAAAGCTGAATAGTGTGTTGAAGTTATTGAGCTGCTGGTGGTAAGTATCTGACAGCAGGTTAATTCCCTGCTCATCTTTGGTCAGTAATCGCAACTGAATAACTTCAGCCGCATCCGCACTGGTTAACTTTAAGCGATATTTAAAGCGAGCCTGGATCTTTGAGAAGGCGTCTGCATTGCTGTCACTCTGGGTCATGTCACCAATGATGTCACTGATTTCTTCTTGTGCTGTGACAATAACCCAGGCCTGACCACGGCATTTTGTGGCCAGGGATTCTGCCAATGTTTGCAGGTTGGTCATCAGCCTGGTTTTATCTGCAATGTATTGTCCAATTTCATCGACAAAGAAGTTCAGGCGAAAGCCCGGAGGTTGTTGAGCGATGTATTGGTTAATTTGATCCGCAAAGTCTTCTATGGAGAGCTTGTAGTCTGATCGATACGTATCCAGCACATCTTTCGCAGGCTGCCCGGTGACTTCTCGATAAGCATCGTCAACAAAGGAAGCTATCCGGGTTGGGCGGGTACGTCCCCAACACCAGCCACGATTGGCCAGACGTTCAAAATGCCCTTTAAAGCTTTCAAAGAGGTTTTCCTGATCCAGTTCACGTTCGAACTTGGCTATGTAGGGTTGTTTGCCATAGTAACCACAGGCTTCGTCGAATACTTTGATAAAGACGGCAATCAGGGCGTCGGTCTGTTCTTTGCTGATGACATCTGCTTTCTGGTCAATATTAAATAGAATGCTTTTGGATGGGATTCTGACCGCTTTTTCCATGTCTGCATGGAGGATGTCACTGTCTTTTTTGCATTTAGGCAAGAATATATCTGCTGCCTTTGTACCACCCACTTCCCTGTTTTCCAGTACCAGAGATAGCATTTTCAGGAGGTGTGATTTACCGCAGCCGAAGAAACCGGAAAGCCATACACCATTTGCATTGGTGTAGTTGTTATAAGCATCAAGGAAAATTTCCAGCCGTCTGGCTACTTCGGGTATCAGTTCGTACTCCTCCAGCTCATTGCGGAGGTTTTCTTCGTCGTCTGCCTTGATGACTCCCTCAATGGGGCGGTCAATAGGGCGCAGGAAAATATCTTTAAGAGCGGTTGTCATTGCAAATCCCTCGCTTAAGCACTTCTGTTCAGAATGTTGAAGGCACGGTAGTAGTTGTCATCATGCAACTTGCCAAAAAGTTCTAAGGACGAACCCTTTTCTGGTGAGTATGAATAGGTGCCCGGGAAGAACATTAGAGTAGGTTGATGTTTCGCAGTACTCTGTAAGTTGCTGAGTAAATTATGAGAGCGGATGATCGGGAAGACTTCTCCCACACCGGATAATATCAAAACATCAAACTTCCTGGATTTCATTTGCTCAGCGATGGCAGGGATGATATTTTTCTCAACATCAAGGATGGACTGCATATCTTCAAGTAGCTTCTCTTTGCCTATTTCAGCTTCCTTTTCTACATACCAGCTCCAGTCATCATCCCTGTTAAGTAGATCGAAGCAGAGGTCATAGAGATTGATTTCGAGAATATCAATGCCATTGCTCAGGAGTTGGCTGGACAAATTCTTACGAATTTTTTCAATATTGTTCGCTTTCCCGGGGTCAAAAGGACAGATGAAGAAAGGTACTTCGTTGCCTAAGCCCTGCATTTTGAGAAAGCGATCACTGGAGACCACCGCAACCAGGTGATCTAGCAGGTCTCTGTCTGACCTCTGGTCATATATCACCGGTGGTCACTCCCTGTATTAAGTTGATTTTCGTAAATTGGAAAAAAGGTGATCTCTTTTGGATTATGGCTGGACAAAAGTTCAATAAATTCTGAAGAAAGAACAACAGGTATGATTCTGTTTTCTTTTGTCAGTAAGTTTGCCTCTCGCAGCATGCGGAAGACGACTTGCTTTAGTTTGTCTCGGGTAACTTGCTGAGTGCTCTCCAGCTCATCATGCCATTCTCCCTTCTGGTTAAAGAAGTAGTCAAAATCCTCCTCATCGAGTTGGTAGCTCATGGAGAGAAACTTTTCTCTGATAACCTCAACTGCAAATTCACCAATAAGCCGGTAATAGCGACAGGTAGCGACCCATAGCATTGCTGCTTGATCAGCAGATGCTGAGTGTACTAAAAACTCTAACTCTACTGGAGTAAGGGTTTTTAGCCGATGGCCAATTTCACGGATAGTCCTGGTCGATGTGCTTAGGGTTCTTGTCTGGAGAAGGTTCTGTGACAATGCTTTTTCCCTCGCAAGTTCCCACTCACCAAGGTCTAGTAAATACTGAGCCAGATCCACAGACTCTCTGAGTAGCAGACTACCGGCGGTGAAGGAAAGCTTGTAGGGTTGTGTCATAGAGTTTCATGCTCCCGAGCAGATAGTTCAGCTGACCCTCCTGCTTTTACCCAATTATCAACTTCATCTTTCTTGAATTTCCAGAGACGCCCCATTCTGTGCCCGGGCATATCCTGCTTTTCTATCCATTTGTAGACGGTATCGTTACTGACACCCAGGAGGCTGTCCGAGAATAGACTGCCCTACGCGGCAACTGCTCCTGCGTTGCT
>NZ_JAHHPO010000609.1 GCF_024606365.1 Endozoicomonas sp. ONNA2 | reverse complement strand
GTAACTATTCGTTGAAACCATATTGACCCTTGATTTCCAAGGGCTACAAGCACCTATACTTAAGTTCAACATGGCTGCAGCCCCAGGTAATCGCGAACATTGTATGGGATCACCAAACAGTTACCTCGAAGGATAGGGAAGCCGGGGCAGGATCTTGATTCTTGATCTGATTTTTTTCAACTTCAACTTATGTTGCGTCATTTAAGTTGCACCATTTTCGATCTCCACTTTCAGAATAAATGCCCTTTCCTAATACCCACTGACTCTCCCTTGACCTTGATAACCGAACCATCCCCAAGCTCTGCCTGACAGACGATCAGATCAATCAAGACCCTTCCCTGGTTACACATAAACGGTTTTACATAAACAGTCATTAAGGGTTAATTAGTGATTTCAAAATATTATTATTTACTTAAATAAATCTTGTCTATTGTTGGCATTGAAATGACTTTTATAAAACTGTTTGGGAATACTCAAATTCATTATCTAACAAGTATGATCAGAGTATAATCAGGGCCTCAACATTAAGATGAATGGAAAAAATTATTATAAATATTAACTGTCATAAACATCGTTTCTGTCGAAAATGTTTGTCTGTCATAAACGTTTTTTTGTCATAAACATGGTTTGATAAACTGCCAAACACAAATTCAAGCCAGTTTTGACCACCAAACAAACCATTCCCTTATTTGGCCTATTTTTCAGGATTGCATAATCATCCGCTAGATTATTTGAGTAACCTTTTCGCTTATGAAAATGGAGTGATTAAATGAACGCTACCAGCAGCGCGTCGGGGTCATTAACACCCAAACGATGCCTTATCTGCTTGAATACAGACAAAGAGCCAAGTCAATTGGGTGGGCATTCATTTGTCGAAACAAACTGCCAAAAGCATCTGTTATGTCACCTGGAATGTTTATACCACGACAATGCGAAGCCCGGTAAATCTGTGATTAAAAGGCTTTGTTGTCGTTGTGGGCCAGGTATGTCCCTGACTCGAAATAAAGAGCCTTTGTTAGAAGATGCCTGTAAAAAAGGAGATCTGGAAGCTCTCAAGATGGGGCTGGCACTGAAACCTGAAGGTGATTGCACCGCTGCTCTTTCAGCTGTAGCCAAAGCGGTAGCTGAAGCCTCAGTTAGTGGACATAATGATAGCAAGGACTTCACCGAGTGCTTCCGGACTTTGTCGAGCGCTATTCAAAATCACGCCGATGAACATAAAAAGCTGTGTGCCCAATTGGCAACACTGGCGACGGGAGTTGGAGTGGCCATAGCTGGATTGACCAAAGTTGAAACGGCAGCTGTCAGTGCAAAGTTTGTTGCGCTTTGTGAAATTGTAGGTGAAATTGCGAATATGTATATTACTGGTTTTCAAATGGGCACGGTGATGTCGATGTTCGGTTTTGGATCTCTGCTATCTTCGTGGGATCTCTCAGCTTTCCCTCATACCATTGCATCTATTTCAGTGTTATCAGGTTCGGTATTATTAGGCATTGCTTCATCAGACTTGGCATATAAAAGCGGTGAAAATATCGGAAAAAAAATGGGCAACAAGATTTATCTTGAGGACGGCAACACCCCCCTGCATATTGCTTCTCAAAACGACGCTTACCAATGCGTGAAAGCTCTGGTTGATGAATGGGCAGGTCGGGACCAGCAAAAAATGAGAATTATAAAATTGGCTTTCTCGACGATCATGAATGCTATCTCCAGTGGCATATCCGCATCTATGCCGGGTTTTATGGAAAGATTAAGTGATTCCTATAACGATTTATTTTTTCTGACTCACAGGTGGGATGTCAACACCACCAATCAGGATGGCTATACACCTTTGCACTTTGCTGCTGAGAATAATAGCGTCAG
>NZ_JAHHPO010000608.1 GCF_024606365.1 Endozoicomonas sp. ONNA2 | reverse complement strand
AAAAATCCGCCTGATCCGTATCAGCAACCCTGGCTTTGCGCACCTGTGCAGCTTCTCTACGGATACGGGATAATACCCGTTCGTCCGGTGATACATATTTTTTGGCAATCCCTGTTAACCGCTGAATATCATATTTCCGTGGTTTAAGGGTGAAATAAAACGTCTTCGATTTACCACTGGCAAAATGCTCGGTATAGGACTGCTGCAGTTCTGCATCCCGGCCAAAACCAAGAATAAAGCGTCCATCCTCCGCTAACCGGACTTCCCGGTTGTCATAAACAATCCGACTGCCGACTGATGCCTGACCGACCAAAATACCTCCGGGTGTCAGCTGGCTCTGCAGACCCTCTGCGCTCACCATCACAGACAACACCAGAAGCAAAAAACCTGTAGCGAGATGCATTTAGCCGTTCTCCTTTGATCATCTACAAGAATATCAGTATTACTAACCCGTCAGTATTACTAACCCGTCAGTATTACTAACCATAGTGTTATAAATTTTTGGCTCAGCGTTTTGTATGTTATTTCACTACCTTGATTAAAACGCTCAACACAGCGGATTGTACTAAAGAAAATTTGGATAATGGAGAGTATCTATGGTTAATTCAATTTCCAGCACTGACACTGGCTCTGGCAAGACAGATATATCTGACAGTAGCACGGTATCACCAGGGCAATTCGGCCACAGGAAGACCACAGGGCAGTCAACTGCAACCGAAATCGAGCACGGACAGCCACGTACTGACATGTTGGCAAAACCAACTTTAAAAGCGCGGCTGATTTATCCATTAAAGACCATCAGAAACCGCATGTTTTCCACCATCTTGAACGGTGGCTGCCTCGGTTTCCTGACGAGCGTTGGAGTCGGCATGGGAACCGGTGCTACATTAGGATTTACTCTGGGTTTAATACCCCAGGCATTAGATTCTTTGCTGAATGCTAATGCAAACTCCTATATCAGAAAGTGCATCGCTAACGGGGTAGGAGCGGGCGTATTTGTCGGTGCCTTCCTGGGAATAGGCATTGGCGCGGTTACCGCTCTGGCATCAGTGGCTATTGGCCTTGTGCTTGGCGTGGTTAATGTGCCAAGGGACATTTATCATGCGGCAACCCTGGATGCACCCCGTCTGGATGTGCCAAAGACTCAGACGACATGGCTCGCAGACAAAACCAGAGATTTATTTACCACATTTGATGACTGATGTTACGCACCTCTACCATACGTAGTGCCTGATCATTTGGACAAAATACGACTGATGGTAGTAAACGACAGTGAAGTGCGTAACCAGGAGGCTGTCCGAGAATAGACTGCCCTA
>NZ_JAHHPO010000607.1 GCF_024606365.1 Endozoicomonas sp. ONNA2 | reverse complement strand
ATTTGTGCTCTTCGTGTGTTTCGTGGTTCCAATTCAAGACCCGCAACAAACCAACGCGCCTGCACTGGTTCGCAAAAGCTAAGGAAAGAATGGGCTGTGGTAATATTAGGAAGTATTCCTTAATGTCTACCCTGAGAAGGTAATTAACGAGGCTGTTTCAGAATTCACTGTCAGCCATCAATATTCGGACACTAAAGAAACCAGTTCATTGCTATTCGCTCTGTTGTCAATAGCTGACGCATTGCAGCAAATCGCATCCCTGATCCAGGTCATGGGCCGCAGGACTAACTCTTTGCCGCTTAACCCTTGCTTGTAGCCCTGATACCACTGGTAGATGGCATACAGCATTATGCCACCCGTGAGAATCCCCGCTACTGCCCCTCCGACCAGGGCAGGAACCGGAATGCCTGTATGAACTTCGTCGTGGTTAAGGGGGAGAATAGTGTGGTTATCGGTTCCGTTAACCGATGCAGAAGGCACAGTGACAGATGGTACTGGCTGGTGTTGAGTAGCCGTTACTGTTTTGAACGACAAATGTCGATCAACAGTGGGCGATTGATCTCTGCTTGAGAACAGAGTCGTTGATGAAACTGCCGAACTGGCCATCTGTGAGCTTGGCAGGCTCGTTGATAGCGTTGTCGTGTGATAACTGCCAGCTGTGGCGGTCGTGTTGAGTCGTGTGGGAGGAGCGTCAGTGCTTTCCTTCGCACAGTTGGCCTTGGCGCAACCAGGGTTTTCCAACCGGGCGTTGAGTGTGGTGTTACAGGCAAGGGTACGCGTAAATGGGTGAGTAGTGTCGCCAGCGGCTATGCCTGCGTGAACGCCCTTGATGTGACTGTTGCAGGCAGTGGTATCGCTGATGGTTACAAGCCCCCTTGCACCTCGATAGCCAGCTCCCACTGCGGCATAACCATTTGTTCCTTGAGCTGATATCTGACAATTGATAGCGGTTGTCTGGCTAATCTTATTGTTGTAGAACGCGTATCTTCCAAAACTGGCCGCAGCAATCGCCGCAGCAGTTTGGTTATTGTCACCTTGTCTGGCTTCAATGATCATATTTCTGGCGGTGGTGTTATGGATCTCGCATTTATCTTCGAGATAGGCAGTAGCAACCGCTACCTTACCTGCGCAGAACAATTTATTATGTTCGGCCAGAGTATTTTTGATTGTGCTTTGAGCACAACTTGCTGTTACGATTCCTGTGGCGGGCGTACCGTACCAGGAATTTTTTCCAAAACCTTCTTTTAATTCAAGGTGGTTATTGATAGCAGTGGTATCGCTAATACGGCACTTGACTGCATTGGCAACAACTACCGCAATCTTTGGGTTTGGTGCGAACCATATCTGCGAAAGCAGGGTGTTATTGATGGCATGGGTACCCTCTACAGTTGCGCCGTCCGCCCTCCCTGCGACACCACCGGCGCAGACCGTTCGAGTGTTATCTTCCAGCCGGTTATTGGTAAGTCTCGAGTTGCTGACATAAACGTTATCGTCCATGCTCCCAGCCATCAGGCCGGTATAAATCTCAGGGGTGTTTGGGTAATAAGGGGTGCCTGAGTTAACTGCTGTGATCTGGCAATGGTCAATCGAGTTGCTGTCCAGGGAAGCAGATCCTTTGGCCCTTCCGGTTAATATTCCTATAGAGGCAGACAGTAGCTTTAATGTATTTGCGCTCATCGTCGAGTGCTTGACTTGGTTGCCTTCCAGTTTTGAGTTGCCCCTGATCTCTCCCGCCAGCATTCCTATCCTCATAGGCCTGCGGCCTCTCACTAAGACATCAGAATGTTCCACGGTGTTATTTTTCAACAACGAGTGTCCGCTGGCTTCACAGGCAATAAGGCCCTTATTACCGTAAAATAGTCTGTCATTTATACTTATAATGGTGGCATATTTGACCACCACATTACGTACTACTCCCTTATCTTTCACCTGCAAGAACAGGCAGTTGTTCAGGTTGCTGATACGCTTGCCGTTACCGTTATACTCACCATTGAAGTTATGGATGGGCGAGTGGTTGTCGGCAGCAATATTAGCGATCTGTTCGTACTTGCCATTGGCGCGATAGCATCGCTCCTTCCCGATTTTGGCCAAGTCAGCATTGCTCTGAACAGGAATTGGCTCGTCTTTGCAGCCCGGTTGGGTGGTTGTGCCATCGGTGTTTACAGGATCGCTGCCCGGTGGCGCCTGGCCCCGACAACCTGGCAGGCTGGCCAGCGCCAGACAGGCCATGGCTAACTGATTAATGGTATTCAGATAGCTATTGGCCGGTATGGCTTTCTGGACCAGACGCAGGGCCAGCTCTTTAGGTTGAATCTTCAGTTGTATCCATGGGCCACCGGGCTGATCAGGCCCCGGGCCGGGGTTAAAGCCGGGATGAAAGGATTGAGCCACTGTCTTACTGACATTCCAGAAGCCCGGCCAGACCGAGCCCCGCTCCGGGCTATGGCCGCTATCAGCGGCAGCGGAATCAGACGGTGGCGTTATGGTTACGCAGGAAGTGAGTAGAGGAGTCATTTCAGAGCTTCCGGGTTTACAAAATTCCAGATACAAATATAGATGTAAATAAGGATGATTTTATTTTTGTCAGTAGCGGGATTACTGTGAGTTCTTGCTACAAATGTTTAAGGCTAACAGCCAAGAAAAGGGAATTTCAGAACTGTGTGAGAATCTGTTCAACACTGCCCGCTGTATCACCATAGGGCTGGAAAAACAGTGGGTTGGGAAAACCCGCAATAGCCGGTGGCCATCGAGCGCCTGAATACCATCACTTATCCGGCTTCCCGGAACCGCGATACCGGCATCGGTGGCTGCCGGTTCAGGTTTCACTCTCAAACATCAATCCCCCCCAAAGAAACCAGTTCCCGGGTATCCTCTTCTTTTCCCATAGGAATTGGGCCGAAATAATTCCGACTTTTCTGAGCCTCGAACCTCCGTTCGTCCTGAGTCTGTCGAAGGGCGTGGACTCCGGCATCGATTATCGTGCCAGTCATCCTTCGACTCCGCTCAGGATGAACGCAGACCGAGT
>NZ_JAHHPO010000606.1 GCF_024606365.1 Endozoicomonas sp. ONNA2 | reverse complement strand
TGAACCGGATGCTCAGACAGAAAATTCAGCAAAGGTCTTGCCCACTGTCAAGAAGTCTTTTCAGTGTGGTGAATGCAAGAAGATCTTTGCTCGAAAGGAGAATCTGGCTAGACACACCCGCACCCACACCGGCGAGAAGCCCTATAAGTGTGAGGTGTGCGAAAAGGGTTTCATTAATTACACTCACCTGAAAAACCACACCCGCATCCACACCGGCGAGAGGCCCTTTAAGTGTCGGGTGTGCGAAAAGAGCTTCAATCAACCCAATCACCTGATAATTCATTCCCGCACCCACTCCGGCGTTAGGCCCTTTAAGTGTCAGGTGTGCGATAAGAGCTTCAATCAATCCAATCACCTGAAAAACCACACCCGCACCCACACCGGGGAGAGGCCCTATAAGTGTATGGTGTGCAAAAAGAGCTTCAGTCAATCCAACCACCTGATAAAGCATTCCCGCACCCACACCGGCGAGAGGCCATATAAGTGTAAGGTGTGCAAAATGAGCTTTCCAATGAAAAGTTCTCTAAATAGGCACTTCAATTCCGAAAGCCATTTGCTCAAACAGGCTCAACGATTATCAATCGAACCGTCAGGAAATCTGGTCACTGTCGCCAGGCAAATGGTAAAACCTGTTGAGCCTCTACTGGAGCCCCATTAGAGCGATCAAAGATATCAGAGAGCTGTCGGTTATCCGGGAGCATCAACGTCATGGTTTTATTGGCCGCTTTGGAAAGAGCAAACAGATTTTTTACAACGTGCGTACAGTTTTATTATGGTTGCCTGATGTATTTTTGGGCGAGAACTACAAAAAAAGTAAAAACCCGACAAAGGCAACCTTGAAACCTCGAAAAATACCACCAAAAAAAGAAAATATTGACACAGATCAAACCGCCAAACACGCGGAACAACAGATAATCCCGCCGAAATAACCCACAAGAAGAGCTTGACAATGAATAATCCTCACTCTGGAAAATGCCCTGTTATGCACGGTGCGGTTACAGAGAGCGGCAAGTCAAATGTTGACTGGTGGCCGAAAACACTGAACCTGGACATCCTGCATCAGCATGACCAAAAAACCGACCCGATGGCAGCGGAGTTTAACTATCAGGAAGCGGTAAAAACCCTTGACTTTGCCGGGCTGAAACAAGACCTGAAAGACCTGATGACCAACTCGCAAGAGTGGTGGCCTGCCGACTGGGGACACTACGGCGGCCTGATGGTGCGTATGTCCTGGCATGCTGCCGGTAGTTACCGTGTTGCCGATGGCCGTGGCGGTGCCGGTACCGGCAACCTGCGCTTTGCCCCATTGAACTCCTGGCCCGATAACGCCAACCTGGACAAAGCCCGTCGTCTATTGTGGCCGATCAAGAAAAAGTACGGCAACAAACTGAGCTGGGCTGACCTGATGGCTTATGCTGGCACTGTCGCCTATGAATCCATGGGGCTGAAAACCTTTGGCTTCGCATTTGGTCGGGAAGATATCTGGCACCCGGAAAAAGATACCTATTGGGGCTCGGAAAAAGAGTGGCTGCAGCCCAGCACCGAAGAAGGTGGCCGCTACTCCGGCATGCGCGACCTGGAAAACCCATTGGCCGCAGTAATGATGGGTCTGATTTACGTCAACCCGGAAGGTGTGGATGGTAACCCAGATCCGCTGAAAACCGCCCGGGACATGCGCGTCACCTTTGAGCGTATGGCCATGAACGATGAAGAGACCGTCGCCCTGGCCGCCGGTGGCCATACCATTGGCAAATGTCACGGTAACGGCAAGGCGGAGTTACTCGGTGAAGCCCCCGAAGGTGCTGAGCTGGAAGACCAGGGCCTTGGCTGGCTGAACAAAACCAGCCGGGGTATTGGCCGCAATACCGTCACTTCCGGTATTGAAGGTGCCTGGAGCACCAACCCGACCCAGTGGGATAACGGCTACTTTCACCTGCTGTTCAAATACGACTGGGAACTGAAGAAGAGCCCGGCCGGTGCCTGGCAATATGAGCCTGTTAACATTGCCGAAGAAGACAAGCCTGTGGATGTGGAAGACCCATCCATCCGCTACAACCCCATCATGACCGATGCGGACATGGCGCTGAAGGTGGATCCGGAATATCGCAAGATTTCCAAACGTTTCCGTGACGACCACGCCTACTTCTCTGATGTGTTTGCCCGCGCCTGGTTCAAGCTGACCCATCGGGATATGGGACCAAAATCCCGCTACATCGGCCCGGATGCACCGCAGGAATCACTGATCTGGCAAGACCCGGTCCCTGCTGGCAAGACCGATTACGATGTGGCTGCCCTCAAGGCCAGGATTGCCGCCAGCGGTCTGGGCAACAGTGACCTGATCACCACAGCCTGGGACAGCGCCCGTACGTTCCGTGGCTCCGATAAGCGCGGTGGTGCCAACGGTGCCCGTATCCGCCTGGATTTCCAGAAGGATTGGGAAGGCAACGAACCCAGGCGCCTGGAAAAAGTACTGGCGGTACTGGAACCCATTGCCGCCGAAACCGGTGCCAGCGTGGCAGACGTGATTGTCCTGGCCGGTAACGTTGGTCTGGAAGCCTCTATCAAGGCAGCGGGTTTTGACGTCAAGGTGCCTTTCGCCGCTGGCCGTGGCGATGCGACGCTGGAGCAGACCGATGTCAAGTCCTTCGAAGTGCTTGAGCCTGTGCACGATGGCTTCCGCAACTGGCTGAAGAGGGATTACGCCGTGGCAGCGGAAGAGATGCTACTGGACCGTGCCCAATTAATGGGACTCACCGCCCACGAAATGACCGCACTGGTTGGCGGTATGCGGGTTCTGGGTACCAACCATGGTGGCAGCAAACACGGTGTCTTCACCGATCGCGAAGGTCAGTTAACCACAGACTTCTTCGTCAACCTGGTGGACATGAACTACACCTGGAAGCCGGCTGCAGATGGTCTCTATGAGATCCGCGACCGCAAGACCGATACGGTGAAGTGGACCGCTACCCGGGTTGACCTGGTATTTGGTTCCAACTCCATTCTGCGCGCCTACGCCGAAGTGTATGCCCAGGACGATAACCAGGAAAAATTCGTCCGTGACTTTGTCGCCGCCTGGACCAAGGTGATGAATGCGGATCGCTTTGACCTGGCTTGATCGAAACACACCGCCATAACCCCATACACGCCGCATTGATTGCGGCGTGTTTTTTTATGGCCAATTTTCCTTTTTTCTGCTCACCACAGTCATGGTAGAGTTGCAGGTCGAAAAGATTGTCCTCCCCATGAAGATACACACCAGCAATCTGCCGGGCTTCAGGGGTACTGAATTTGAACACTGCATCCCTGGTGGAGAGATCATGGCCTACCCCTATCGTTCAGTGAGCTTGTTGACTCTGCTGCTGTTAACCAGCCTGCTAACTGCCTGTGGCTTCCATCTGAGAGGAAAAATAAGTTCTGCCAGTGAGATCAGCCAACTGTCCGTCACCGGCAATGACCCTGTCTATATACGCTACCTCTCCAGGGCCCTGGAACGCAGTGGTATCGACCTCAGCGACGCGGCTCCATGGCGCATCAATATTATCCGCGTTACACGGGATACCGATCAGCAGACCGTTGCCAGTGCCGGCTATTTTGAGCAGAGAATTGCCATGCATGTGGTCTACCAGTTACAGACTTCCTCCGGCCTGCCCCTGTTCCCTGCGGTTCAGTTAACCCGTGAGCGCTACATCACACAGGACCAGGATGCGCCGAATGCGGCGGAATCAGAACAATCGATTATCCTGTACGAGCTTCAGCAGGAGCTGGTATCCACAACCCTGCGCCGGATTCATAACCTGTCCGGCGCTGAACTCTCAGACGCAGCAGCAAAAGCCAGGGCTGCGGCAACAGCGCCGGGGGAAACCAGCGAATCGAACCGGAACCGCCAACCTTGAAGCTACGTATTGACCAACTCAGAGCCCAGCTGCAGACACAGCTGATGCCTGTCTACATCGTCAGCGGTGATGAACCGTTTCAGGTTGCCCAGTGCGGTGACCAGATCCGCCAATATGCCAGGGACAGCGGGTTTGGTGAGCGCCATGTTTATCATGTGGAAAAAGGCTTTGACTGGGGGGATTTTCTCACCACGGCAAACAGCTTGTCCCTGTTTGCCCAGAAGCAAATTCTTGAGTTGCGAATACCCGGTGGCAAACCCGGAAGTGCTGGCAGCGAAGCACTGCTGGAGTACATCAGCCACCCTTCACCGGACAATCTGCTACTGATGATCACCGACCGCCTGGATAACACCGTGCAGAAATCAAAATGGTTCAAGGCGCTGGAAAAGGTCGGCGTATTTATTCCCATCTGGCCAATCGAATCCCGGCAGTTACCCGGCTGGCTTAATCAACAGCTCAAGGTGGATGGCTACCGGGCAACCGGGGATGCCCTGAGCCTGATTGCCGAGCGAGTGGAAGGGAATCTTCTGGCCGCATCCCAGGAACTGGAAAAGCTCAAGCTTTTGGCCAGGGACAAAACCATTGATGCAGCTACCGTACAAGAAGCCGTGTCGGACCATGCGCGATATGATGTGTATCAACTGCTGGATAGCGCCCTGGAAGGCAATATCAAACAGTGTGTGCGCATCCTGGGCATTCTCAAGGGTGAAGGCACCGAGCCGACCATCATTCTCTGGGCACTGGCCCGAGAGATACGCCTGCTCAGCCATCTCAGCCGACAGCTATCCCGGGGGATAGCAAGGGATCTGGCGGTTGAGCAATCGGCGAAAGTGCTGGGGTTCGTACCATACATGCTAAAGCGCAGGACGTCATTACTGAGCCAGGCCATTCGCCGAAGCAGCGAGCGCAACCTGCGTCAGATGCTACTGTATACAGGCAAGATTGATCGCTGTATCAAAGGGCTGGAGAAAGGTAACGTTTGGGATCAGATGCTTACCCTGACCCTCAATCTGGCAGGCTTGCCCCCCATAGAGGTGATTACCTGAAGCCAGCAAGGGATTTGAAGTTTGGACACCTGCCCGTTGTATCAAACGTCTTGACATCCTCCCACGGCTAAAGCAGTGGGATTCCTCCTGCGAGACGCTCATGCCCGAGCGCGGTTTTCCCCTTA
>NZ_JAHHPO010000605.1 GCF_024606365.1 Endozoicomonas sp. ONNA2 | reverse complement strand
CGCTACGGGCGCTATTCTCGGACAGCCTCCTGGGCAAAAATCGTACAAAAAAACTGGCCCGGAAATAAAAGTGGATAAAGTGTATCCGGCATCTATGCTTGTGGTCTCACCCGTTGTTTGCAGGTGCCAACCATGAGAGTAATTGGAAGCATCCCTACAAGAATTGCTTTTATTTTCCTGCTTTTATTGTCCATGTACCCTTATGCCGAGGCAGTCGATAAGTCAATGGTACCGGAAGGGGAATACTCACTTTCCAACAAGTGGGATATGAGTAGACAAAGACTGGAAGCCTTGCAACAGATCCTTGATCCTCTGTCACAGGCCAGTCTGAAACCATACCTGAAGAGGGGCGGCCATTTCCTGGAGATAGGTCCGGGCCTGGGGTCGATGAGTCGATTCCTCGCAGAATCGACAGGAGCGGACGGCAAAGTCATCGCGCTGGATATTGATGATCACTTCCTTGATGAAGTAGCGGCAATTGCCCCTCAGATTGAAGTTATTCATGAAGATATCACACGTTATGATCCCGGCGACAGCCAGTTTGACCTGATTTATATCCGGCTCGTGCTCATGCACTTGACTCACAACGACAATCAAGCACTCATCGCCAAACTGGCCCAATCATTGAAGCCGGGCGGTTTTCTGGTTATTGAGGATTTTGTTGATACTGGAAATGCAAACCGGTTCCGCCATCTTGGCAAAATTGATGCGAAGCTGCTCAGCTACGTGCAGGAGGCCTATCACAGAATGTCAAAACATATTGACCAAGAGCAGGGATATCAGCTGGCAGACATGATGTCAGAGGCCGGTCTGGTTAATGTAGATGCACAGATATCCTGTAAACGGGTCCAGGGTGGTGATAATGCTCATGGTCGTTTGATGTATCTTTCTCTCAGCCAGCTCGAACCGTACTTCAGGGAAATACCGGAGCATGACACACTATTTCCTTTAATTCAGGCTGCATGGACGAACCCGGATTTCAATTGGTATGAACACGCAAGGGTTATTTCCGTTGGTCAAAAAAAGCCCCTGAGATGCCAATCCAGGACAAAAGATGCGTGATTATGGTGACCTGTGACTAACTGTCATCACACAGTGGGTTTTACCAGTGCAGTGCTGCTGATTATCGCTAATGTCATTGGCGCTGGTACGTTCACCATAACCGGCCTGATGTTAAGTCAGGTTGGCCACCCTGTACTGGTATTGTTGATCTGGTTAATTGCCGGCCTGGTCATGCTGTGTGGTGCGGCCTGTTATGGTGCCCTGGCAAGTCAGATACCGGAATCCGGCGGTGAATATCTTTTCATCTCCAGAATGTATCATCCTGTGCTGGGTTGTCTGGCAGGGTGGGTGTCGCTGCTGGTGGGGTTTTCCGCCCCAATCGCCGTCTGTGCTTTTGCGCTTGGTGAGTATACACGTCACTGGCCCATTTTTTCAGGGTTGGCTGACTCCAGGGTCATTGGTACTGTCTTTATTGTTCTTATTGCTGTCATGCATAGCGTCGGTAGAGATCAGGGCCTGATGATTCAAAACCTGATGATTTCCTGCAAGTTGGTCCTGATGGGCGCTTTCATTTATCTGATTTGGGATCAGATAGCCATGGAGCAACTGAACACCAGCTCATTGCCGTCCCCCGCAGACTGGCATTTTGATGGTCTCTCAACCGGTTTTATCTGGGCATTCTTTGCCTATTCAGGCTGGAACTCGGTCATTTACATTGCCAGCGAGCTAAAGGCATCTCAACGGAACCTGATGCAAGTGACAATGACGGGAGCCTGCCTGGTTTTACTCATCTATCTGGTATTAAACTATGCCATTCTCGGACAGGAGCATGTTGACGATATCGTGGGGCAGGTAGATTATCTGCTGCTGATTGCTGAACACTCTTCCAGCCCGTGGGCAGTGGTGATTGCCGCGATCATTGTTAACCTTGCCTTGCTCAGCTCACTCTCCGCATTAATCATGCTAGGCCCCCGGGTTTATGCCAAAATGGCTGATGACGGTTACTTACCGGAATTTCTGCAAGCTAAAAGTGGCAGCCACCGCAATTCGATACTCTTTCAGGGGATCATTGCCCTATTGATTCTCTGGTATGGCTCTTTTGAGTTTATGCTTTCCAGTATTGGCTATCTACTGGGCATTTGTTGTGTAATAACCGTCATTGGCCTGGTCAGGCTGAAACTGAAGGACAGGCATATTAAAGTTCTATTCTGGCCCTATGCCCCAACGATTTTCATTGCCTCTGTCACGTTCTGTGTCATCCACCATATATACATGCATCCAACACACAGCCTCACCGGGCTGGTACTGGCTGTGCCGGGCTTGTTGTTCTGGTTTCTTGGCAAAAATGCAAACGCGGTTAAAGAAAAAGGCTAGGAGGCTGCCCGAGAATAGCGCCCGTAGCGAGGATGGCAGAAAATTGAGGATAAAAAGTCGGAA
>NZ_JAHHPO010000604.1 GCF_024606365.1 Endozoicomonas sp. ONNA2 | reverse complement strand
ATAGCCCTGCTATTACTCGTCATTCCGCCTTGCCCAGCAGTCCAAAATGACTTGCTCGATATCATATTTAGAAAGCGGAATTGGTATTACAGGTGGCCAGCCCGGTTTCCAGTCATGAATTCCAGACAAGAAAGCTCATTATGAAAACAAAGACTTTACCAGGGGTTTTGTTGATATGGCTGCTGTTGGCCAGCCCGCCGATGGTGGCTGAAAACCGGCAGGATCCCATAAGGGCGTATATCCACCAGCATTTTGCCGATCAGTTGGTGGTTACCCGGGAGCAGATAGAACAACTCTCATGGGTGCTGGCTAATCCGGTAGTGACTCCGGAGTTATCTGCGCAACGCTTACCCGCGTCAATCCACCAGGAAGTGCCAAGAGCACTTTCCCGATTATATTGCCTGCAGCTGTTGCGAAACGGCTCAAACGCGGCCTATAAGGCATTTGTGGCGCCTCAGACTGACCCTGGCGGGCTATCAGAGTCATCGTTTCAACAGCTTGCCAGAGAGATTGCCAGGCTGGACGCTGTCTCTTATGAGGTTCTCCAGGCGACCGCCATTCTGGATGCGGTCACGTTATCTGCGCAGGCACGCAAGCGTGCGGCTAAAGCTCTGGGTAAGCCTGTTCCTGAAGATTCGACGAATTTCCTGTCGGTTAGCGCACCCTGTGCCGGGGAAATTTACCCGCTGGCTCGCTCGATTATTTCCAAACATCCCCAGGCAGCCCGGTTGTTTGAAATTGTCTATCTGCCCCATAGCCACCTGCGTCATATGATGTATAACGAGGGTTCTCTGTCCATGTATACCGTGCTTGACACCGGGATACAGAACAAGAGCATCAGCCGTGATGACTTGAATTTATGGTACGACCATTGGGTAGTGAATATTGCCGGATTCCGTGGCCATGCAGAGCCGGCAGGTTCCGTTTATCTCACCCAGAATACCTGGCGGTCCATGAATCAACTGAAGTTACTGTTGGACAGGTTATTCAGTGAACCAAAGCTGAACCCCATGCAGGTCTATCTGCAAAAACGGGGGCGATGGCTACACCTGAATACGTTGACCAGAAATCCTGATGAATTTATTGCCCTTGCCTCCCTTGGAGCGACTGCAAGGTTGTTTACACCGGCCGAAGGAAGGGAGTTATATACCAGTTTTAAAAGTCTGCCAGAGAATCAACAGAAACAGTGGATTCACCACAGCAGGCGACAATTAACGGCTTTGGCCACGCCTTCGCCAACTTATGGGCCGGCCGTTTATGCCAATGCCATTGCGGTTGCCGGGCTGGCACAAACTGTTCGTAGAGTACTGCCGGTGATGCTCGGGGTTTATCAGCAAGCGGAACAGATGAGGGCAGCTGGCCAGTTAGCGGCTGATGTGCCCTTGTCATTCCGTGAGTTGGCACGGGAGCCGATGCTTGGCGACATTCTTGCCAGTCACCGGCAATTCACTACCGCCATCGATCCTGATGATGGCGTGGCTAAACTGGTAACGATGGATAAACCGTAAAAAACCTTAAGGCTAATCAGAAATCCAGGGAGGAATTATGTTTCACCAGCATTTTCGTCAGAATGCAGTAGGCCGTGATTTTGTGATTGGCGATTTGCACGGCATGTATGATCTCCTGATGACCTCGCTGGCCAACGTCAGCTTTGACCGGGAAAAAGATCGTTGTTTCAGCTGTGGCGACCTGATTGACCGGGGGCCAGCTTCCGAAAAATGTCTCTCTCTTATGGAGGAACCATGGTTTCACTGTGTTCGTGGCAATCATGAGCAGTGCATGATTGATACGGTAAGGCACCCATCCACCGATGAGATTGCACAATGGTTGCTTTGTGGTGGCGACTGGCACCTGCAGGTTTCGTCTGAAAAAATGAACAGGTATGCAAACATTGCTGCCGAGCAGCCGGTGCTGATCTCGGTTGATCTCCCTGGCGACAGGCAGGTAGCTATTTGCCATGCAGAGTACCCGTTGCCGGTTTGGGATCCGGAAAAAATAGCAGCTGACCCGGATCTGGTAAGGGCGATGCAATGGTCCAGGTCCCGGATTCAAAGTGGGGATGATTCTCTGGTGGCAGGCATTGACTGCATCTTCTGTGGTCATACCATTGTTGATCAGCCGGTCACCCTGGGAAACACCCACTTTATTGATACGGGCGGATTTGAGAGCAACCATCTGACGCTGGTGTGCCTCAGTGATCCGGGAGAGTGACCGGGTGCTCTCAGTACCATTCGACAACCGCCTCCTGCCGGTGACGGGTTTTCGGGTAAGGCTCGTTTTCCCGGTAACCAAAGGCGACCATCACACTGACGCCAAACTCACCTCTATCCAACAGGCCTTCGTGTTCCAGTAGTGACTCCAGCTTGTCGCGGTTAAATCCTTCAATCGGGCAGGAGTCAATGCCAATCTGGGCGGCTACGCTCATCATATTACCGAGGGCGACATACGTTTGTTTGCAGGCCCAGTCAAACATGGCCCTTGGGGACTCGGTCAGCCGGAAGTCACTGTTTTGAAAGTCGCGGTAGAACTCGCTGATCATATCCACGACATCTTCAGGCAGCTGTTTGACATTGCGCATATGGTCCAGGATATATTCAGACTCATAATGCATACTGTTTTCCTTGCGGGCCAGAATGATGACAAAATGGCTGGCGGTGGGTAACTGTCCCTGGGCCCCCCAACTGACGGTTTTGATCTTTTCCCTTAAATCTGGTCTCTGGATCACCAGAAACTTCCAGGGTTCAAAACCAAATGAGCTGGGAGAAAGGCGTCCGGCATCCAGGATGATATTAAAATCCTCATCGGGTATTTTCCGGTTGGCATCAAAGCTTTTGCAGGCGTGACGGAAGTTGAAAACATCCAGAATTTGTTTACGCAGGGCAGTGTTCATTGTTCAGACCATATACAACGCTAGCCGAAGGCGGCATTCTTTCCACCATAGAATAAAATGGGAAGATTGTGTAGAAATGTCACTTTTGAGATTGAACTCTGCAAGTATTGCTCAGCCAACCGTACTCCCGGCGTTCCCTCACAAAATCCCTCAGAGCGAGAAAGTCCCCGGCTTTGGCATCCTGCGTCGCCCTGACTCCCACATCCATGTGGTCG
>NZ_JAHHPO010000603.1 GCF_024606365.1 Endozoicomonas sp. ONNA2 | reverse complement strand
CGACTGCATGGATGCAGGAGCTAGAGCAACGCAGGAGCAGTTGCCGGGAGTGCCGGCACAAGGAGTCAGAAATATATGATTTCATATGGTTAGCTACTTATGATGAATCGATTTGGTATTGATATTCCACTGATTCTGTAATCAAGATTCAGGCCCCGGTTTCGCCATCATCTTTGCCATGAAGAGCAGACATCAGGCAATCTAACAATTGATCTTCTGTTAATTCTTTTGAATTTGGATGATTAGCCTTAGCCTGCTCAAACCGATCAAACAAGTATCGTTCTTCAGGATGGCTTTTATTTGCAAGCTCTTTCGCCTTTTCAATGGCCATTTTTGCACAACCCTCACCGTGGTAATGATCGTAAGATTGAGTATTTAGATTATCTCCAGTGATATCAATTTTCAGCGGTCTGGTATCAAGATAATCAAACGACAATAGTAAGTTTTTGCTTTGGGCATTTTGTATGTGTTGTTCAGCAACTTTGATATCCATCTCCGGGAGTATTCTCATCGCCATCAGTATTGCCGGATTGTTTATATTGGCAAATGCAACCCCTTCTCCCTTTGCGTTATCCCATAAACATTTTAGTACCAATGGTTTGCTGATTTCTGAAATACTGACATGATGCTGGCCAAGAAAAGCAGAAGCACCTTGAGAGCCATTAGATGATTGCTGCACAGCAGGAAGAACCTGTGATTCCCGGGGGATGTTATTAACATGGGAAGAAGCTGGATTTACAGGATGCATAGTTATAATCCTTTTCAAGTCTGAATATTTCACCTGAATTCAGGAAAGATGACAAGTTCCACTCAATTACTTGAAATATTGGATTGACTAAAGAAACCGCTTCGGAAGAAGCAGGCCGGAACTTGCCATGCCCGCACAAGCATAGCTTAGTTTTACGCTTCAAGTGAAAAAAACCATTTGGACAGATTTCAGCGGTAAAGAGCTGTCGTTTACTTTTTACGCGAAACCATCCTGCAAACCGGCCTTATTGATTGAGGGAATAACTGATGGCATTAACGACAAGGGTCATCAATCTACAATAAAAAGGGCATTGAAAAGGCATTTGGGGTTTTCTGATGGGAAGAGGGGCTGTTAATAAGCCTATTTTTTACGAAAATTTGGGGCTCAGAGCCTCTTGTTTATGAAATATTCTGGCTAATCTATTTTAAAAAGCACCTTCAATGCTTCAGATAGATCTTTGAACGCTAGCTGCCTACCGGTTGAGTTGATCTGTAAACGGGTGGGGCTGTTTTTTGATGACTCAAACCGGTCAAATTCAATTTGAATTTTCTCACCTTTCTTGATGTTATGCAGTAAATTGATGGGGCCACTGCAAACCTCAAAGTTATTTTTTGATAATGCTGCGCTAATATCAGTTTCGTGGGGCAAGTCTAATTTATCACGAATTTTTTTGATGACACTATCGAATTTCCCGGATGCTGTTTTTTCAGGTTGTTCTGCTGCTTCGCCACCCAGATTTTCCTGGTGCTCTTTTGCGATGTTAACAATTTCCTTCTGAAGTTTTTCCTTGCCAGTGTTGACAACGTTACAAATTTTCTTTATCAATCTCTGGAAGTCGGCATGTTCAATAAGGTCCAATGGTATTTGGCCAAAAGTGTCTTTAATTGGAGCTACAAAAAAATCTCTCACTATTTTTGTCAGGTCAGAATTATCCAGACATAACTTTATCCTGAATCCGTAACTTCAGAAGACGTTGAAACCTTCGGAAGCCGGTCGTGCC
>NZ_JAHHPO010000602.1 GCF_024606365.1 Endozoicomonas sp. ONNA2 | reverse complement strand
TCTGGAATCGGGTAAATACACGACTCACGGTTTCTACCGCCAGGCCCAGATAGTTGCCCATCTCATTTCTTGACATGGACAGTCGGAACGACTGGGAAGAAAAGCCACGGCGACGAAACCGGCTGGCCAGATTAATCAGGAACGTGGCAATGCGTTCATCGGCGCTTTTCTTGGAGAGCAGCATCATCATTTGCTGGTCTTCACGGATGCGCTTGCTCATCAGACGCATCAGATGCCGACGGAGCTGCGGGAATTGATCTGAAAGGTTTTCAAGTTGTTCAAAGGGGATCTCGCAAATCATGGTGGTTTCCATCGCCTGGGCAGAAACCGGAAAGGTATCGGTATCCATACCACTGAGGCCAAGAATTTCACTGGGCAGGTAGAAACCGGTGATTTGCTCCTCACCTTCATTGGTGGCCGTGTAGGTTTTGATCGCCCCTGAGCGAACAGCAAAGACACTGGTGAAGGGATCGCCTTCCAGAAACAGGTGTTCGCCTTTTTTCAAGGGACGTCCACGCTTGATGATCTGATCCAGCTGATCAATATCCTTGATGCTCAATGCCAGTGGCAGGCACAATGAGCTGAGGCTGCAGTCTCTGCAGGCCACATGGCTCGGCTGTCGGACGTTGGGCTTTGACGTCATTGAAAGGCCTCAAAGTCGTATTGGCGAAATTCGACACTTTATGAAAAGCCAGGTTTATGAAAAGCCAGGTTTATGAAAAGCCAGGTTTATGAAAAGCCACATTTATGGAAAGCCAGGTTTACGAAAAGTGCCACCGGCGTGTAACTCAGCTATGCAGGCAACCGGGCAAACCTAAAGTAGTAGTTTAGTACTGCTTGGGCACGTCGTCATAGACTGCAGATACTCCGATGTGCTTCCATTTGCTGTGTCGTCTATTCAGCTCAGGACTTACCCTGATAATAGCATCAGTCATTGTACCTGGTAGCCTGGTCTTTGTCCCCGGAAAAATCAATCTGACATTGTGTCACAGGATTAAATTTTCGTTCATGGTATTCGGCTGATTTTGCACTTATGCTTCTGGCAAATCAATGTGAGAGTGGTGATAAATAGTAGTCACTTTCAATTTTTTTCTGATAACCAGAGGGTTTTCAACGCTGTGCAAAATAATCAGGCAGTTGTCGTTGGTAAGAGAAACTCCGGAGCCTGCTTATTACTCCGGCGTGTGCTGTCATTTAGATGACCTTTGAATAAAGCGGCTTTTCTTGCATCCCGGGTTGATTGAGATAGTGGTCGAACTGCATACAGATGTTACGTATCAGCAGTGCCCCCCTTGGCAGTACTTCCAGCACGTCATCGCTACCCAGGCTGACAAGACCGTCGGCCATCATCGGCTCAAGTCTGGCCAGTTCATCACGGAAGTAATCTTTGAATCTAATATCAAACTGCGTCTCAATATCGCTGAAGTTCAGTTTGAAGTGGCAGATCAGCCGGGTAATCACTGCCTGGCGAACCTTGTCATCATCCGTCATCTTCAATCCGCGTACCATCGGCAGCCGCTGTTCATTGATCATTGTGTAGTACTGGGTCTCATCGGTGCTGTTCTGGATATAAGTGTCACCGACCTGGCTGATGGCAGATACGCCCATGCCGATCAGGTCGCAGTGGCCATGGGTGGTATAACCCTGGAAATTCCGGTGCAGGGTGCCTTCTTCCCGGGCAATGGCCAGCTCATCGTCTGGCAGGGCAAAGTGATCCATACCGATATAGATGTACCCCTGCTCCAACAACTTTTCCGTGGCCTGGTGCAGAATTTCCAGTTTCATTTCCGGCGCTGGCAGATCCTGCTCATTGATCCTGCGCTGTGGCTTGAAGCGGTGGGGCAGGTGGGCGTAGTTAAACAGGGATAACCGGTCCGGAGCCATATCAATCACACGATCAATGGTTTCCATAAAACTGCTGGTTGTCTGAAAAGGCAGGCCATAGATCAGATCCATATGCACTGATCGAAATGCCATGACCCTGGATGCATCAAGAACGGATTTAATCATGCTTTCAGGCTGCACCCGGTTAACGGCGGCCTGAACCCTGGGGTTCAGGTCCTGGACACCGATGCTGATCCGGTTGAAACCAAGATCCCGCAGGGTGCCCATCATGGGCCAGTCTACTTCCCTGGGATCCAGTTCAATGGAATAGTCTGCACCATCGTTGTGCTCCAGCTGGAAGTGTTGGCTGATGTGACCCATCAGGTCAGTTATCTGGTCCCTGCTCAGGAAAGTCGGTGTACCACCACCCAAATGGAGTTGCTCAACCCGCTGTTCATGGCTGTAGAGTGTTGACTGCATCTCTATTTCACGGAACAGGTATTCCAGGTAGATGTTGGAGCGTTCGCGGTGCCTGGTGACAATTTTATTGCAGGCGCAGTAATAACAGACATGGCCGCAGAACGGGATGTGAAAGTACAATGACAGGGCCTTGACAGCACTGGCACTGGACTGGGCATTGAGCTGATATTTGTGAATGTCAAAGCTGCCATCAAACTGCACCGCCGTGGGATAGGAGGTGTAACGCGGGCCTGAGTGGTTGTAACGGTGAATCAGGTCTTTATCCCAAACTGGTACACTATTCATATTTCTCTCGAACGGTAATCTTCATGTCTTGGTAATCAGTGTTTTTGTCGCCAGATCTGTCTTTCGATGTCGGAAAACTCAAGGCAGAACAGTCTGTATTACGTCATGATGTTTTTGGCTAGTTTAGGGGGATTTTCACGTTTGTTCCTTGATCGGTGTCAATAGGTAAGAACCGAACCCGATATGCACTGATGAATTGTCTTTGTACCTTTGATGATGATTGTGTCGGATGTGGCAGGAAGCTATGAAGATCAATCATCTTATCTGCCCTGTGGTTATTAATCGAGCAAATAATGTTCTGTGTGGTAAAGTAATTGCAGGTTAAATTTACCAGACAGAAATTAATTATGGGTACGGACATACATGTGTACGCTGAATTCAGAAATAATGCCGGGCAATGGGAAGTAATCCCGGATTACGAACCTTTCCAGGATCGCAACAAGAAAGTCTTTTCTTTTTTTTCTGAGGGATTTGATAGTGAAGACTATAATTGGTTGGGCTTCAGGATCGTTTATCCACACCCCATTATCAACGAGCCCCGGGGGCTGCCTGAAGATGTCAGTCAATTCGTCAAGGCCGAATCTGATGAATGGGGAACGGGTGCATTCGGCCGCTCCTGGTTGTCTGTTGATGAGCTGGTTTCCTATGACTATACCAAGCCCTTGAGAGACAGGACCGCTGAACTCGTTGATGTTCCCGAAGAGTCTGTCAAGCTTGCGATCAGCGAGACTCTGGGTGAAAAATATTTCT
>NZ_JAHHPO010000601.1 GCF_024606365.1 Endozoicomonas sp. ONNA2 | reverse complement strand
AATATGATTTCATTTGGTTAACTACTTATGCAAGGTTTACAGTTTTTGGCGCTATCGCTTGCCAGTGCTTTTTGAGAAGTTACCAAAAATATCATGGAACAAAGCTTTTCTCCGGTGGAATTGGTATTTCTCTGAACCATAAAATAACGCACCTTCAATTTACAACGCTTGTGCAGTGTTTGGCATTTTTCTGTGATTTTTAAAAAATCGCCAAGAGCAGGAACTTTTGTCAGATTAACTGATCTACAGCTCGGTTTAATTAAATCTTTAGACAGGTAATAGCAGTGCGAGTCAAAAACCTACAGGATGCTATTGGTCAATGGCCCTGTAACTATTGAGCCAATTTTATGCAAACATACCGGAGCTATCATGCAACCAACAGCGCAGAATTACCTGAGTAGTATGCCAGGCGCCACAGTCGCAAGCGGTTTGGAAGAAGACAAAGAGATGTTAATTGACGGTCTTAAGCCATTATCCGGTCTAGTGACAGCATTCAACAAAAAAATCTCGGAAGCCTGTAGACAGAATGGAACTCAATCAATCATACAGCTATACAAAGAGTTACCACCGGGATGGATGGCCATTACCAATACCGATTTCCGTAATCGCAAGCTGGAAATTGTCGGGCTGAATTTTTCCCTGAATTCTGCATCGCCAGACGCTCGTGATGCATCACGGCAGCCCGATGTCGAGATGATACAGTTAAATCGTCGTATTGAGTCAGGCAATATTGACCCGACAAAGAGCTACATTTTCCAATGCCGGGAAAATTGTCTTGAACTTAAACTGGATGTCGTCTTCGGTCATTCTATACATACTGCCAGTTTCAGCCCAACGGGTAAGAACCTCTTGATCGCTGGTTGCGACAGTTTGACAGATCATAGCCTGAGAATCTGGCGACAAGCCGAAGATGGCAACTGGTCGGAAAACGGCAGGGTCGAGGAATCACGGCATATTTCTCACCAGCTCAACCGGTCGGAAAATACCCTGCTGACCTGCAGTCAAGATGGCAATGTCAAGGTGAATAAACTGAATAGTGATGGCTGTTGGGAGGAAGCCGTGGTGCTTGCTCACCCCCTTAAAGAAGGCAATCCGCCAGTGGTGGCTCAGTTCAGCCCGTTGCAGGATAAGATTATGTACTACGACCATATGAGTGGCACAATCAACATATTGCGTGAGAGGGACGATGGCCGGTGGGTCCTGCAATCACAGCCAGAAAAAATCAGTTACCCTTTGCAATCCGGGGTAATGCAACCTCCCTTCAAGACCGGTGACAATTTTTTACTGACCTGTCAGACCAAAATAGCGACCATCTGGGATTGCGGTAATGAATTTTTCCCGGTCACGGCGTTTGCTGTGCAAGGCTGCACGGATATAGAGGGTATCCAGCTCAGTGATGATGAACGACATGGTATGATCTTCACTCAGGCTAATCGGGTTGACTTCCTGGATTGCGGTGTTAATGGCAACTGGGCGACCATCGGCGCCGTCCTTCATTCTGACCAGGCAGTACAACACGGCAGCACACGTGTGCCCAACCGTATTTGCACAGCCTCTTTCAATGCCTCCGGGCAATATGCCTTAACCGGAGACATAGCCAGAAACTTTGTAGTTTCTGGCTATGACAATAACGGTGCCTGGGTTGGAAAAATAGTAATTTCGGGTTGTGATCATGCTGCCTTCAGCCCCTCGGGGGGTAAATTGCTGGCTCATCTCGGTAGTGGCTTCTTTAAACTATGGGATTGCAGCCGCATTGGTGGCAGTCTGGATGTAAGCCAGACCATTGAGCACATCGGCAGTGACAATGTCTCCCACAGCCCTTCAGAGAATCTCCTCCTGAGCCATGGCAATAAGACAGATTACGTCTGCATTTGGGGTGATGACGAGACAGGTAATCTGGTTGAAAAAGCAAAGATATGCCATCCGGGTGGCATCGGGTCTGCTGCCTTCAATGCTCAGGAGGACAGTGTGCTCACCCGGGGCAGTAATGATTGCACTGTGAAAATCCACGGCCTCGACAGCCAGGGCCAATGGCCGCCACAGTTGGTGATTCAGCGTCAAGATAAAATCAATGAAGCCCGGTTTTCCACTTCAGGCCGTCTTGCCTTTACCCTTAACGACGATACCACCGCCTGCATCCTTGGGTGCGACGATAATGGCAAGTGGACGCAACAGGCGGTCACAAAACCTTATGGCTACTTCATTTCGGGTGCCCATGTTAATGGGCTGGATAACCATTTTCTGACCTATGGCAACAAAACCGATGGGGAGGACAATAACAAGCCCGGTCTTGTGCAACTCTGGAGCATCGGTGATGATGGCAAATGGGCAGACAGAGAGCTGATCACCCTGGATTATCCCGTAATCAAGGCCGAGTTTAGCCCCGAAGGTGATCATTTAATGATCCACTGCAAAAATCACCCTGAGAGTCTCGAGTCGAAAGGTTCCACTGCACTGCTCTGGAAGATTCCCGACGGCCCGAGACAATCTTGAACAGCCCCCTGACGGGGAATATTAAATTTATGTAAACACTTTGCCTGTATCAGGACCAGCTCTCTCTATTGAGTGGTCTGCTGTTGAGATACTGAATTTTCATTCAGTCAGTAAAATTCAAAGACCGCAAGGTTGCTACAGATCAATGGTTGCTCTTTGCCGTGAAAAATATTTTCACGCGCCATGGGCATTTGTACCAATATGACCGGAGTTATTATGAATCCATTGCCGCCAAGCCCTACACCAAAAGCCGCAGGTGGTTTGGAAGATGAAAAGGCGTTAATTAAAGGTATGGAGTCATTGTCCACCTCAGTGACTGACTCTAAAAAACGTATCCTGGAAGTCTCCCCTGATCCGACTCTATCGCTCAAACGCTTTAAACCGAATTTGCCACCCGGAAGGATGACCAGCCCCGATATCGGCGAACGTAAGCTGGAAATCGTCGGAATGGATTTATCAACGAATCAT
>NZ_JAHHPO010000600.1 GCF_024606365.1 Endozoicomonas sp. ONNA2 | reverse complement strand
ACGCACTCAGGCGATTCAAGGCCAAAAGTGTGACCGTTCTCAATATGCCAGATTGTACCCGGTTGTCGATTCAGCTGCTGTGCCATGCGTGTACCATCGACCTGTTGGAGCAAGCCGAAGGCGGCAAACAACGGACCTTTCGGCTGTGTTATTCTGAGCCACTGGCTCATAGCACGAAAAAAATGCGAAGCGGAAGGTTTAAGCGGCTGTGGTTTTTGACGCAAATACTGTCCCAATATCAGAAAACCAGTGTTTTCAATGCCCCGGACATTCATTTCAATGAACAGGCAGGCCAAATCCTTTTTGAATTCACCCATCTTCCTGGCAAAAAAGATTTGCAGCGGATGTTTGTGGACATTTTGAGTATATTGCAAATGTTGGGTGGAATGGACGCTGTTTTGGAGTCATTTCATCTGGACGAAAGTCAAACAAAATGGAATATGGCTGCAATCAGTGAAAGGCTGAATAACCCCGCTTTCTCTGAAACCAATCAATTTGCCTTGCAACATATTTATTGGTGCTACGCTTACTTGGGCAGAATATTATTGATAAACCACTGCATTCACGATAGGGCAAGCCGTCACCTGATTGAAGCAGCGAAGATATTTTCTACAGCTCCCACCAACCGGATTGAAGCAGTGTTGAATGATCAATCCGTAGAAAAAGACAGGCAGGCATTACTCTGGCATTGGCTACTTTTTGATCCAGCCAAGGCTATTCCTGTGGTGAACAAATACGTTGACTGGTTAGCTGACGAGATAATGGCCACACGTCTTGTGTCGCAAAATGGTTACATCCTCAAATACCTTGCGCCTGAACTTCGTCATCAGCGGGCGATGGTTTTTGCCGCCATCAAAAGCGACCCTCTGGCCATTGCCGATGCACCGGAATCTTTTAAAAACGACTTTGACCTTATCGATTACGCCCTGGCAAATGCTTTAGAAGATCCGGGAAAAATATTTGCCTTTATAGGGCCAGAGCTATCATCAAATCACGGGCTTTTCCGGCGCTTGTTAACCACAGCGGTTGAAAACAACTCACAAACGCTTTCCTGTGATGAAATAACCGGGTATCTGGAACAAAATCCTGAATTCTATCAAAGGCTTCTTCAGTTGGTCCTGGAACGCACTGAAGATGATTCCTACCTGCTATCTCGCCACATTTTCAGAAAAAACCTGCTTAACGACCATCAACTTTATCGGAAGCTGGTCTTAAAATTGTTGGCGCAACCTGTAGGGGGCCTCTATCTGGGATATTTTCCGGATCTGAAAAATGATCGAGAGGTCGTGACCACGGCGGTCGCCTCTTACCCCTGTGCATTGGCATTTGCCGGACGTAAATTTCAAGCGGATAGAGAACTGGTCAAAGAAGCGGTCCGGAACCACTGGGAAAGTCTGGAATTTGCCAGCCCAGAGCTTAAGGATGATGAAGACATCGTATTGGCAGCCGTCGAAAATAATGGTAAAGCTCTGGAATATGCCAGTGAACGGTTAAAAGCTGATCGAACCATTGTTACCGCAGCGGTGAAAAACTTTGGTTGTGCGCTGTTCCTTGCCGACAAACAATTCAGAGATGATCCGGCTATCGTTCGATTGGCTGTCAGTGATCATCACCCTGAACACAGCATTTGTGCACAATTGGATCAGAATCAGCTTGGCAATATGGAATTGATGTCCATTGCCGTGTCACACAAACCCGCTAACTTTTTATTTGTCGATATAGATAATGAACATTTGCTACAACTGGCTGTGCAAGAAGATGGTTACCAACTCCGGTATGCCAGTACGAGACTGCGTGGCCACGAGCCTACTGTGCGGCTGGCAGTTCAACGCGATGGTATGGCTCTCTGGTACGCCAGCCAGGAACTGAAAGCCAATAAAGCGCTGGTCAAACTGGCAGTGCATAACGACGGCATGGCGCTGAAGTATGCCAGTGACGCACTTCAGGATTGTCCGGAATTGGTCAAACTTGCCCTGCAACAAAACCCGCTGGCGCTGAAGTTTGCCAGTGACAAATGCCGTAATGATCCTGAGCTGGTCAATATCGCCTTGCAGAACAACGGCAATGCCCTGAGTTACGTTGGCCGTTCATTACAGGACAAACCTGAAATCATTGAGACAGCAATTGATAGTATCGGGCCTGTTGCGGTGAGGTATATTCAACAATTCAGTTAATTTAACAAAGCCTCTCGTTGAACCGCCTTCCGACTCTGGTTGTCAACGAGTGTTTATGGCCGGAAAGTATGGAGGGCATTATTGACTCGTGCCCATCCACTTTTTTTGGGCGCATTGGGGATTTTATCTGGCGTTACTCTAAATTGCAGATATACGTTTTCAGACCGCTTGGCAGCGGTAACAGGGGCGTATTGCTTATTAAGCTCTCTTCGGGCTTTTTGCCTGTAACCAGTGCTTTTCTGATAACCAGTCGGCAAGCGCTTTGCAGAGATGTTACCGGGTCAAGGCTGTTAACCATTGCTTCAACTTCGTCTCTTCTGATAACACTGTGTTGAGCCAATAATGGCTTGCCATTTATTCTGCCGGTGAGTTTGGCACCATGCTCAACAAGAAGCGAGATGATTTCAGGGCGACCGGAAAAAACAGCGCTGCTTAACGGCGAAGACTTTGCGTTGTTTTTCAGATTTGGGTCAGAACCACTGTTCAATAATATGTCTGTAATTCGATAAACTTCATCCTCCGTGAAATATCTTATGCCATTTGTTGAAGAAATTGTTCCTGCGATTGCGGCTAATGGCTGGGAATCTGATGGAATGCCTTCAGGGTTAAGCCCTGCTTTAATAAGGCGGACAAGGATTTCATTGTTTTTCGAATAGATAGCACTCATTAGAAGTGAGCCGCGTTCTCTTTCTGAATGCACGCAAGCCCCATTGTTTAGTAATAGTGTGACTGCTTCGTATGAGCCTGATCGGACGGCACAACATAGAGGGGTTCGGCCATTATCTGCAGTGAAATTGATTATTGCTCCATGGTTGATGAGTTGTGACATGATGTAAATATTGCCATGGCGAGCAGCATGAACCAGTGCACTTTCTCTACCACACTCAACTGCGTTTGCCTTGGCGCCAGCCCGAAGTAAAATATCTATAGTCTCACTGTGATTTCTGAAAGCTGCCTCAATCAAAGGCGTATCATCATGCATGGTTCTAGCCTCCAGATTGGCTCCGTAGTGTATTAGTAAGGTGACAATCTCTGGGTAACCGTAAATGCAAGCCTGGTGTAAGGCTGTCACATTACACGAAAGACAACCGTTATGGGATTCGTAGCGTTCAGATTGGGGGAGACGACTATTAGGGTCAACTTGGTCTTGGCTTAAAATTTGCCCCACTACATTCACATTGTTTTCTTTGATGGCCAGGAAGAGCCGGTCAGTAGCAGAACTAATGTAAGGAGAGTTATTCATATTTTATTCTGTTTTCTCGGTGCATTTGTGGGCAGTCTATTCTCGGACAGCCTCCCGGACCTGCAATTCCTGACCATTGACATACTTCTACCAATAAGCGAATGGCCTCCCCAATACCATGGGGTTACAGTGGGGGATTCCTTCTGCAAGACGCTCATGCCCGAACTCAGTTTTACCAGTAGTGAGGAAGGCCTTATTCGACAATCTGTTCTACTTTTCAAATTGCTCCGGATTACTCAGAAGCACGAACAGAAAGCGGAGGTATGTTTAAGTTTTACTTTCCTGTCTTTGTTCTGGTAGCAAAATCACTTGGAGAACCCAGCACAGGTGCAGTCTAGTACTTCAGATTTTTTTGACCTGAAAAAATACAAGAATTTACCATTTACTTACAGGGTAGTTTACCAGCCGGAATGCCGGACCACCCCAATGCCGGACCACCGAAATCAGGCTGGTGCTATGTGAGGCTCAACGGAGCATCTTAGCCCGGATATTTCATAAACTTGCTCCCGCTCTCGCTTGTCCTTTGCCGC
>NZ_JAHHPO010000599.1 GCF_024606365.1 Endozoicomonas sp. ONNA2 | reverse complement strand
CCGGATCCACACCGGCGAGAGGCCCTATAAGTGTACGGTCTGCGACAAAAGCTTCCATCAACCCAGTCAATTGATGCTGCATTCCCGCACACACACCGGCGAGAGGCCCTATAAGTGTGGTGAGTGCGACAAGAGCTTCATTCAATCCAGTGACCTCACCAGACATACCCGCACCCACACCGGCGAGAGGCCCTATAAGTGTGATAAGTGCGACAAGAGCTTTACACGAGGCACCTGGCTGAAAAAACACACCTGCTCCCACACCGACCGGCAAAAGTCTCTTTTGCCGTGAAAAATATTTTGCTTAACCATTTTGGCTCTTCCTCATTTTGAGTGGGTGATTTTATCGATTCACCTCACTCAAACAGGGGAAGCTACAAATATTCAGTCGTTATTACTTGCTTCGCACCATGCATAGATGGCTATACGGTCTATCCTCTTTGAGCATGAATTAACTTGTCTGATATGATCTGCCAATAGAGAGAAACAACGATGCAGGCTGTTTCCAAGTGAGCTTATACCAGAGTGCGCCAATGAGTCTTCATACCAATCTTGCCGGACAGTTGCGCAACACCAATTTACCTAAGTCCGATGGACTGTTGCCAGTTTTTGAAGCAGTTGTTAACTCGATCCAGGCCCTCGAAGAAGCCAATCGGCTATCAACAGGCCAGATTACCCTTGAGATTGTCCGTAACCCTCAGCAGCAAATGCACTCAGGGAAAGAGGCTGAGCAGGAAATCATTAAAGACTTCATCATCACAGATAATGGTGTTGGTTTTAATGATGCTAACATGACATCGTTTGAAACCCTGGATTCCGACCACAAAATCGATAAGAGTTGTCGAGGCATTGGTCGCCTGATGTGGTTGAAAGCATTTGATCTGGCCAAAGTTGACAGCATTTTTTATCAGAACGGCAGTTTTCATTTTCGGCACAGAAAGGTGTTCAGTCAGAGCCCGTTGCTGATGTTAGTGACAAAACAGCACGTACAGTATTAACCCTGCATGGCTTTGATAAAACCTGTTACTCAAGTTGCCGTAAAACGGCTTGCGCGATAGCAGAAGCTCTACTCGAACACTGCCTCTGGTATTTCGTAAGGAACCCAACTATACCCGGCATCGTTGAGAAGGACGGTTCTGAAACTATTTCCCTCAGTACTATTTTTGACCAGTGCATGCACTCAAAAGCAACGAGCAAGCAAGTCAAAATAAAGGAACACAGTTTCGAGCTCACTCATATCAAATTTCGGGCAGGTGTGAATAAAAACCAGATCTATTCGCTCTGAATGTATTTGACAACCCAATGTTGGTATCTGATAAAAAGAATTTGCCACTGGCTTCTATCACAGTGGTTGAGATAAAAAGGCCAATGCGGAACGATGCCGCTGAAGGAGAAGAAAAAGACCCTATTGACCAGGCGCTTACGTACCTTGAACGTGTTCGTGACAGACAGGCAAAAACCTCAAATGGTTTACTGATTCCTAATTCCAAAGACGTACCTGGCTTCTGCTATATATTGTGCGATCTGACTTCTACCATGCTCAAAAGGTGTAAAAACTGGGATTTAACAGCAACCGCAGATCACATGGGGTACTTTGGCTATAACAAAAACTACAGCGCCTTTATCGAAGTAATCTCCTATAACCGGCTGGTACAATCTGCCAAAGAAAGAAATAAGGCTTTCTTTGACAAACCGGGATTACCAACAACATAAAATTTTCGTGCTTCGCGGTAGCAGCCCTACGACTGCTACCGCCCTGATCAAAAACGCAACTCACCCCTTCAACAAATCAGACACCACCCGGGCAAACCCTCTGGCCAACTCCGGATACGACAGATACTGCAACATCATCTCCTGATGCGCTTCACTACTCTCCATCACCGCATCATCAATGGCCCGGGGGAAGTCACCTGACAACGCTTGTTCCGCCGTATTGTTCTCAATCTGCTTCATCACCGTGGCGTTCTCAGCCAGCTTGTCCCGCACGGTGCAGGCGTAGTTGATCATATCCTTTTCAGTCAGGTTATCGGTGACAAAAAGATCATTCAGCCGCTCCAGAATCTGCGACATAAACTCATAAAACCGGGTAAAGCTGCCCAGGTCTTTCTTGAAAATCTCCAGCCGGTCTTTCTCCCGCTTGCACTCCTTCATGCTGTTTTCCGCATTGGCTAACAGCACCGCGTCGTTAGTTGCCAACTTGTTACGCTCGAAGATTTTCCGGGTTTACTGTTAGGCATCCACGGCAGAGCTGTACCGTTTCTGCCAGCGCTTCACCGCTGGTTTGCAGATATTGCTGATGGCGGCATTGCGGGACAGGGTCTGCACACACTCCACGCCACCCAACGGTTTATCCACGTACATGTCGCACAGCCTGGGCTGGTCAAAACCGGTCTGGAACTTATTGGCAACCAGCATCACCTGATAATCGTCGGTATCAAACGCCTTGCGCATCTCCCAACCTTTCAGGCCCGGGTTCATACTCTTCTCGGTAAACTTCTGATCCAACAACGCTGCGCTACCCGGATCATCTTTCGAAAACTCCACCTCGCCAGAGAACGCCACCATCACTTGAATAGAGCTCTTTTCTTCCGCCAGATACTTGTCAAACGCCAGCTTGTAACGCACCGCTTCCTTACGGGAGCTGGTCACCACCATCGCTTTCGCCTGCCCGTGGAGCAGCCCCATCACATGGGTTCGGTAGTGATCAACAATCACCCGAACTTTCTGGGAGATATTGTAATCGTGCAGCCGCACCCAGCGGCTCAGCTTCACCCTGGCCTTTTTGCTGTCCACCTCCTCGGCCGCTGCTTCCAACTTCTGGGCAAGTTTGTAGGCCACCTTGTAGTTGGTGTAGTTCTTCAGCACATCAAGGATAAACCCTTCCTCAATGGCCTGGCGCATGGAGTACACATGAAAGGCGACAGGGATATTCTTGATTGAAGGTGGCGCATCCGGATTGGGCAGACGACCAAAGGTTTCTAATGTTTTCGCTTTCGGTGTGTCGGTAAACGCAAAATAGCTCAGGTTACTGTTATGCCGACGAGCCGCCACTGAAGCATTCAACTTATCTTCGGATGACAGCTCCAGGACTTTCGCTTCCCCATCCACCATCAGCACCTGCTTCAACCGCCTGGCAGTATCGCCAGTCTGGGAGGAATGAGCTTCATCGGCAATCACCGCATAGCGCCACTGTTGCAGGCTGACACTATCGGCAATGGCATCCAGGAGGCTGTCCGAGAATAGACTGCCCTGCTGCGGTGGCAGCAAATTGGTCTA
>NZ_JAHHPO010000598.1 GCF_024606365.1 Endozoicomonas sp. ONNA2 | reverse complement strand
GAATAGCGGGGCTATTTGACGAAGAAGCAGGAATTTTTAGACCAATTTATCGCAAACGCAGTAGGACAGTCTCCTAGTCAAATCCAGTTTTGTCCAGCCCATACAGAGGGAAATCAAGATGAGAATATATTCTTTTTACTTATTAATAGCTGCTTCAACAATATCTATAAATTCCATTGCTTTTAATGAAATTCCTATTGTTTCTAACGGAGTTATTGATCAACAACGAGTCATGCTGAAAAAAAACACCGCAGGAAAAGGGTTTGGACCCCAATCTCCACGGGATATTCGCTCTGTTATTGGAACCAACAAAATAAGTTTCAGTGATGCTCCTCCATACACACAAATGCATCTATGCAACATTCACTTTCACAAAAATGCAGAACATAAGGGTGGTGAGTTTACCAAATTTGCAGGTAATGGTGATGGGCATGGGTATTTGACTGGCTATAAGTATTCCGGCCGATTAACAAAGTCAGAATTATCTCCAGCAAATGCCGAAATATGCCCTGGCAAGCACGGAAGCTTAAATTCTGGAGATACAATAGAAGTTCACTATGTGTACACGACAGCATCTGTTAGACCAGGGCCAACGTTGGGGGCATGTTTTAATGATGCAATCAAAAACCCTCAATTACGTGTAGAAGCCCAAGTATATGTTCTTGTCAATGATAAATCAGCTAAAGACTTTATCGAACTGACAAGGCATCAAAAGAAAAAAGGTTTTCATCAGGCTTTAAATATTCCTGACTATACAGGAAGGCCGATTGAATATGCGGGATCAACAACTGGCCCAGGTTACAACCAAGAAGGCTCAGCTTTTCAAGTTACCTGGAGCGTTCGCCCTAAAATAACTAAAGTCAATATTAAATCCGTTGGAGCATGGTGTAAAAATAACGTTTTTAGTGAAGATCATGCACATGGAGTTAGAAACTTAGTAATTAATCCTGACCTTTTGTCTTATATCACCGAGTAAAAGTATCTGTTTGGTGCGGTATTTGTCAACATACATAGTTGTCGCCTCAACTCACAAGCTTGACTCAGCTGCCCGGCGACTGACCGTTCTGGATTCAGCAAGACTTCATGCTCTAGGTCCCAGCCCCGGGTTGCCCTTTTACGCTCCGGGTGGATGTGCTTAGGAATTGTTTTAATAAGTTCCCGATTTCCGTTCACCCTGAGCTTGTCGAAGGG
>NZ_JAHHPO010000597.1 GCF_024606365.1 Endozoicomonas sp. ONNA2 | reverse complement strand
TCCGAGTAGAAGAGGACGTTACCGTCCTCAGCCCTCGCAGAGCCGGACGAGCCCAATTAAGGCATCCGGTTCCTCACAGTTACTGGTTCACTGACTGATGACCATGATAGTACTGATGCTGGATTCTTGGTGGTGTCAGGGGGAAGCGTTTCAGGAACCGGGAGAATTTCTCCCACGGAATATAGCTTTTCCGTGATCGGCGGCCCAGCCATTTATGCCAGATTTTCTTTACTCGGTAATGTACTGCTTTCAGGGCTTTATAGTTTCCCGTTATGCCGAAGTACGCAAAGTGACCCCGTAATTTACGATTCAATTTGTCGTACTGCTCCTTCAATGAGCCATGTCTATGTTTACGACAGTAGTCATTGAATGACTTCAGCGTTTTGGCTAGTCGCCCTTTGGCAGTTTTCTGGAATATTGCAAACCCACCTTTTCGGGTTTTACCCCAGTAATGAGTGAACCCAAGGAAATCAAAGCTGATCGGAAGTCCACGACGTTTGTTTTCTTTCCGGTGTGGAACCCGAAAGTCGATTCTCTGCGTCTTTTCCGGGTGTAGTGTAAGGCCATATACGCCAAAGCGCTTAGGCAATACCCTCTCTACTCGACGACAGTCGTCAGGATTTTGAAACACCATGACAAAATCATCCGCATAGCGGGTCAGGCTACACCTTCCCTGCATTCTTGGCACTCTTTATCTACAAGAGCGTTTGAATAAACCAGTCATCCAATACATAGTGCAAGTAAATATTGGCTAACAGTGGTGAAATAACACCACCGGTTCCCATTGTCGGGTAGCAAAGCTGCCCTGACTCAAGTATACCGGCCTTTAGCCATGCTTTTCATGAAGAGACGATCAGTTTTCGTACCACGCCATCAGACACTCTTCTGGCAAGGAACAGTCGTAGCTGGCTGTGGTCAATCGTATCGAAATACTTTTGAATATCCACATCCAGCACCCATTGGCCGCCACCGTGCATTATGTGACTACGTAGACTTTGCAAGGCATGGTGCGCTGACCTGCCCTTGCGAAACCCAAAGGAGCAGTTGTAAAAATCCTGCTCGTATATGGGCGCCAATAACATCGCTACCCCTCTCTGGGCAATCTTGTCCTCGAAGGTCGGAATACCTAAAGAACGTTGCTGGCCTTTCCCTTTGGGAATATAAACGCGTCTCAAGGCAGGAGCCCGGTAACGACCAGATTTCATGCGATCCAGTAAGTCAAGGAGATTAGTCTCCAGCTGTCTCTCATACATATCGGCCGTTTGGTCATCGACACCTGTCGCGCCATCCTTACGGGTCAGCTGATAGGCCTGTAAAAGCCAGTTGTAGTCTATGTAATGATTGAGCGAAGTGAACGCCATGGCTGGATTGTTTCTGGCCAGTGTGGCTATCCGTTTCTGTTTCGTTGACACAAACATAAGGTTTCAGTGTACCCCTTGTGTTTCCCATAAACGGGTCAATAACTGTGGTGCCCCCTTTCCTCGTCCGGGTCCTCCCGAGCGGAGTTCCCCGTTCTCAACAGTACTATGAGACACCAAGACTTCCAGTACCTGATATCCGGTCACTTATGGATTCGCTTCCGGACTCC
>NZ_JAHHPO010000054.1 GCF_024606365.1 Endozoicomonas sp. ONNA2 | reverse complement strand
CCCTGACTATGACTTCCAAAACCTTGCAACTGGCCATTGACCTCATCAGCCGCGCTTCCGTCACCCCTGACGATGCGGGCTGTCAGGAACTGATGATCAGCCGACTGGAGCCATTGGGCTTCAAGGTTGAGCGACTCCGTTTCGGTGAGGTCGACAATATCTGGCTGCGCAGGGGGGATCAGGCTCCTGTGCTCGCCTTTGCCGGACATACCGATGTGGTGCCCACCGGCCCGGAAGGGAAATGGGATAACCCGCCGTTTCAGCCGACAATTATCGACGGAATGCTGCACGGGCGTGGCACCGCCGATATGAAAGGCAGCCTCGCCGCCATGGTCACGGCCTGTGAAGACTTTCTGGCGGAACACCCGGACCACCGGGGGTCCATAGCCTTCCTGATTACCAGCGATGAAGAAGGCCCGGCGCAAAACGGTACGGTGAAAGTGATTGAGCACCTTGCTGCCCGCAGCGAGAAAATCGACTGGTGCCTGATTGGTGAGCCATCCAGCACCAACCGGGTGGGTGATGTGGTGAAAAATGGCCGCCGTGGCTCACTCCATGGCCACCTGACGGTCAAAGGTATCCAGGGTCATGTCGCCTACCCTCATCTGGCCAGAAACCCGGTTCATCAAGTGGCTCCGGCCATTGCCGACCTGACCGGGGAGGTCTGGGATGAAGGCAATGAATACTTTCCGCCCACCAGCTTTCAGATCTGGCAGATCCGGGCCGGTGCCGGTGCCAGCAATATCATCCCCGGTGAGTGCCAGGTTAGTTTCAATTTCCGGTTTTCTTCAGAAGTGACCGCTGAGCAGCTTCAGGAACGAGTCACCGCAATTCTGGATCGCCATCAACTGGAGTACGATATTGATTGGCAACTCAGTGGTCAACCGTTTTTAACCCGCCCCGGTGCCCTGGTCAATGCAGCTCAACAAGCCATACTGGACGTTACCGGAATGGCAGTGGCGTTATCGACATCCGGCGGCACCTCCGATGGCCGTTTCATTGCCCCTACTGGTGCTCAGGTGGTAGAACTCGGCCCGGTTAATGCCACCATCCATAAAGTGAATGAATGCGTTAACGCGGAAGATCTTGATACCCTACAGGAAATCTATACGGGTATACTCAAGTATTTGCTGACTGAAAAGTGACGTTTCCCCAATGAGCAGTCCTGGTCCATCAAAAGCCGACACCACCAAAATCGACGATATTGAAGTTTATGCCAAAGACCTCTCCCTGGAGGCTATTACTGACTGGCTTAACGATACCTTTGATAGCGTTGTAACCGTGAACAGCTCCAAGGTGATACATGACGCTATTTC
>NZ_JAHHPO010000596.1 GCF_024606365.1 Endozoicomonas sp. ONNA2 | reverse complement strand
GACGAAGAAGCAGGAATTTTTAGACCAATTTATCGCAACCGCAGCAGGGCAATCTATTCTAGGACAGCCTCCTGGCACCCGTTACCACATCAGGTCATCCGGAATCTGATAATCCGCGTACCAGTCTTCCTCTTCCTCAGTCAGATCGCCAGACTTATCATTCTGCATGACAATCGCTTCAGGCTTACGCTCTGCAATCTTGCTAGCCACCGGCGCAGGGATGACCAGAAAATCATCGCCCAATGTAGCCAGAGCCAGCAAGCCCCTTTCCAACTTGGTCAACTGTTCATCAGTCACATAGATTTTCTTGATTTTTTTGTCATATACAAACTTGTACTCTGCTTCCCCCCCGGCACGGGACAACGCATTTGACTCAATCAGTTGACGAACCTGTGCTTCCAACGCCTTACGCTGTCGTTCATCCTCAAGCTGTCGATTCAGCTCACGATCTTTCTCAGCCTGAGCCTGCCTCTCTTTATCCAGCTCAATACGGCGCTTTTCCTGATCGGTCATATCACCAGACCTGGCTGCCTGCTGTTTCTTTTTCTTATTACTGGTCTTCGCCTGTAGTGCCTGTTGTTTGGTTGCAAGGCCTGCCTTCATCAGTTGGTCACGAAGTGATTTACTCATCGTCTTAAATACCGGGGATACAAAAAGCTGGAATCTTGGCAAGCCCTTCTACTGACAGCCAGAGTCGAGACCAGCCATTGCTTACTTTTTGGCCCACAAAGAATAATTTTCCCTTGCGGGCCTTCAAGATGGTCACGAGGACCGTTGATTAGTGGACATCCTTCCAGAATTCCCGTTTGAGCAGATAGGCAAACACAAAGAACAGAGCCAGGAACAGGTATACATAAATACCCAGCTGCTTACGCTGTTCTTGCATTGGCTCCGCCGAGTAAGCCAGGAAGTTGGTCAGATCATAGACCATTTGATCGAATTCAGTGGGCGTCATAGTCCCCTTACGCGCCGGATCAACCGTCAGGCCACAGATCCTGTCACCAGTCAGCGGGTCGCGGGCCGTTGGGTCTGCATCACCACAATTGTCGATCTGGACTCCCTGAAGCCCGAGAAGCACATGAGGCATACCAACATCCGGGAAAACCTTGTTATTGACTCCGTAAGGACGACTCGGGTCTTCATAGAAGGTTCTCAGATAGGTATATAGCCAGTCAGGCCCACCTTTAACGCGGGATACCAGTGTCAGGTCGGGGGGAGGAGCACCAAACCAGACCTTGGCTTCGTCCGGGTCCATGCTGTTGCGCATCAGGTCGCCGATCTTGGCAGACTTGTCGAACACCAGGTGTTCCATCATCAGATCATGAGGAATACCCAGATCATCCGCTACCCGCTCATAGCGCTGATACTGAGTCGCATGACAACCTGCGCAGTAGTTCTGGTAATACTTTGCGCCTCGCTGTAGCGAAGCTTTATCAGAAGAGTCCACATTGGCCTCATCAAGAGGGTATCCCCCACCGGCTGCTGTGGCCAGCGATGAAAACAGCACAGAAACCAGAAACAACTTGATGGTCAGTATTATTCTTTTCATTAGCCGGTCACCCTCTCAGGTACAGGTTTGGTCTTCTCCCACCGAGTGTAGAAAGGCATCAACAGAAAGAACGCAAAGTAAATCAGCGTACAAATCTGGGCAATGAGTGTGTAGGTCTCGGTCGCCGGCTGCGTTCCAAGCCAGGTCAGCAAAATAAAGACAAAGGCAAAAACAACAATGCTGGTTCTGCTGATCAAGCCTTTATAACGCCATGATCTGACCGGACTGCGGTCCAGCCAGGGTAGTACAAAAAGAATGGCAATGGCACCACCCATGGCGATAACACCGCCCAACTTGGAGTCGATTGGCCCGATATCAAAGGTAATCGCCCTGAGAATGGAGTAGAAGGCACCAAAATACCATACCGGTGCAATGTGCTCTGGTGTCTTCAGACCGTTTGCCGGTTCAAAGTTGGCATGCTCAAGAAAGAATCCGCCCATCTCCGGGAAGAAGAAAATAATGCCGCAGAAAACAAACAGGAAAACCACAACACCGACAATGTCTTTAACGGTGTAATAGGGGTGGAAAGCAATACCATCAAGGGGTACACCATCAGAACCTTTATTTTTCTTGATATCTATACCGTCCGGATTGTTTGAGCCAACTTCATGCAGCGCCAGAATGTGCAGAACCACCAGACCAAGAATAACGATCGGCAGCGCAATAACATGGAGTGCAAAGAATCTGTTCAGGGTAATACCAGAGATCAGGAAGTCACCGCGAATCCACTGCTGAAGATCCGGACCAATCACCGGAATGGCACCGAACAGGGAAATAATAACCTGTGCTCCCCAGTAGGACATCTGCCCCCAGGGTAAGAGGTACCCCATAAAGGCCTCGCCCATCAGCGCCAGGTAAATTGCCATTCCAAAAATCCAGATCAATTCCCGTGGCGCCTTGTAGGACCCGTAGAGAAGTCCACGAAACATATGGCAATAAATAACCACAAAAAACATGGATGCGCCGGTAGAATGCATATAGCGAATCAACCAGCCATATTCAACATCCCGCATGATGTACTCAACAGAAGCAAAAGCGGCTTCCGCGCTGGGTACATAACTCATGGTCAGCCAGATACCGGTCAGGAGCTGGTTAACCAGCACCAGCAGGGCCAGGGAACCAAAGAAGTACCAAAAGTTGAAATTCCTGGGCGCATAGTATTTGCTGAGATGCTTCTCCCACGCTTGGGTGACGGGAAGTCGGGCATCAACCCAAGCCATTATTTTATTTCCCATCACGCATTCTCCTCATCTTTACCGATAATCAGAATATCATCGCCTTCAAAGGAGTAAGGTGGCACGACCAGATTCGTTGGGGCAGGAACTCCTTTGTAAACTCGACCGGCGAGATCGAACCGCGAACCATGACAGGGGCAGAAATATCCTCCCTTCCATTGGGCATCAAACTCCATGGGTTTGACTTCCGGCAGATATTTCGGAGAACACCCAAGGTGGGTGCACAGACCGACCAGAACTAAAACATCTTCCGTCCGTGAACGGTACGGATTGGTGGCATACTCCGGCTGCTCTGAGCTTGTTGATTTCGGATCACGCAAACGCCCATCCTGTGATGGCAATTGTTCAAGCATATCCTTGGTACGGCGCAGCACAAAGACTGGTTTACCCCGCCATTCGTAGACAACCTGCTGGCCTGGTTCCAGCTTGCTTAAATTGACTTTCACCGGGGCACCGGCAGCCCTTGCTTTTGCACTTGGGTTCCACGACTTCAGAAATGGCGTAGCAACCCCAACAGCCCCGGCAGCCCCCACTACCGAAGTCGCTGCCACGAGAAAGCGGCGCCGACCCTTGTTTACGCCGTTGTCACTCATTAACCTACTCTCCCCATCCGGGCTGAATGCCCAATGACTTTTTTTTGTTCATGGGTGTGATAACTGGAATCCACCAGTCAGGAACTCAACAAAACGTCCATCGATCAGTAAACCGGCTTTCCGTTTTTGAACCCCAAACTTTATTATTGGCAGGACGCGACCGATCACAGACCATCCGTCACAAGATAAAACAAAGTACACCAGACATAATAACAGATTTACTTCTGAAACAGGGCTTTTGTTAAACAGCCTGGCAAGGACAAAGACACAAGTTCTCTCGCCGAACCATCAGCACCCCAGACAACCTGACAGTGGCAACCAACCCCCCATCAAAAAGCCGCATTGAATTATGCTTAACCTTCTGAGCGACCCTGCGTAATGATACTGGTTTTAACGCATAAAAAAAATGCCCAAAACAGGGCGCAGGTTTTTTGCTAAAAATTGCAGGCACAAAAAAAAATCCCCAGTACGCTCTCCCGAAAGAGGCGCAAGGGGAAGATTTCCAGAAAATCAGACACAGCCTGATGGCGATACCGTCAGGTTGACTGAGATCAGCGTTTGGAGAACTGTGGACGCTTACGAGATTTACGCAGGCCAACCTTCTTGCGCTCAACTTCACGAGCGTCACGGGTAACGTAGCCAGCCTTACGCAGAGGAGAGCGCAGAGTCTCATCATACTGCATCAGCGCACGGGTGATACCGTGGCGGATAGCACCCGCCTGGCCAGAACCGCCGCCACCGGATACCGTGATCTTGATGTCGAACTTTTCAGTCAGCTCAGTCAGTTCCAGAGGCTGACGAACCACCATTCGAGCAGTTTCACGACCGAAGTATTCATCCAGAGTACGTCCATTGACAGTAATATTGCCAGAGCCAGCCCTGAGAAAAACACGTGCGGTTGAGGACTTGCGACGTCCAGTTCCATAGTATTGAGTTAAAGACATAACCACCCCTGATTACATTTCCAGTTGCTGAGGCTGCTGAGCAGCATGTGGGTGCTCGCTTCCGGCATAAACCTTCAGCTTGCTGTACATGGCACGACCCAAAGCATTCTTGGGCAGCATCCCCTTGACAGCCAGTTCGATTACCAGTGCCGGATTGTGTCCGATCAGCTTGTCAAAGCTCACTGACTTCAGGCCACCGATGTAACCGGTGTGGCGGTGGTACATCTTGTCACTGGACTTACGTCCGGTAACACGCACTTTCTCGGCGTTTACTACAACGATGTAGTCGCCAGTGTCCACATGTGGAGTGTACTCTGGCTTATGCTTGCCGCGCAGACGCAGAGCAATTTCTGTTGCCAGACGGCCCAGCGTTTTGCCTTCGGCATC
Organism: Endozoicomonas sp. ONNA2; assembly: GCF_024606365.1. Lineage (GTDB taxonomy): Bacteria > Pseudomonadota > Gammaproteobacteria > Pseudomonadales > Endozoicomonadaceae > Endozoicomonas. The sequence goes on along the minus strand of NZ_JAHHPO010000596.1, from coordinate 1,576 downwards.
AACTACGAACCAGTCACGTTTTACGGTTTCTGGTTTAGCACTAAAAGTTTTCATTAATTTCGCCTCTGTGATACCGCTGACGCGATACCTGTTTCTGCATGGCCGTTCCCTGCTGGACCAGAGCCAGGCTAATAGCCCCGGATAGCAATACCGGCCTGTTCAAAACAATGGGCGCTCTATCGGGAAACGGGAGCGGTATTATACCCTTTGGCAAGAGGAAATAAAGCCCCTCATGTGAGCAAGATCCAGGTTAAAAACTCATAATCAGTCTTCCTGCCTTCTTCAGGCAGGAGTTCAGGGAAACAACTGACCCAATATTTCTGAGAGTACAATGTTTTAAATCCATAATCGCTAATGATGAACTTGGAAAACGTTGTCAGAGGCCCTGAGCATTTTTAAAATATGACGACCCTGAAAGTTCGGATTAAACTGAAGACCATCGGGAAGAACCTTTCTGCCGAGCATCTCAAGTTCTGAAGAAGCAGCACTGGTTCGGACTTCAACGGCCAGTAGTAAGGAACTCACCAGGAAGCCCACAATGCTTCGGCTCCATAAACTCACGCCAAAACCACCGGCAAGGGCAGCGTATGTGACCCAAAAAGACATCCTGTTTACAAAACTATTTTTCTGATCCCCGTGATACCCGGTCACCATTCTCACAGGAGGTTGCGTTTTGTCATTATCGGCAAAACTGAACCCGACACCTTCTGAGAGTCCATTGATACTTACAGGCCCGCCAAGATCCAGAAAAAGCTCATTATCTTTGGGGAAATGATAATACCGGTAGCCATAAATACCCCCCCGTCCAGCACCACTGATATACAGTGACTTCAGGTCCATCCATTCCAGACTCCTGATGTAAAAATTTCTTTCAGTGGACAGCATCAAATCAAGGGATGATTGATGGGTTGCAAGAATTAAAAAAATTAGCAGCGGGTTTTTCTTCAAAGGGGCAGGCATTGTCCTTGAATCAATTTTTTTTACCAACCGCCTGACTTTGCTCTCCGTGGTAAATAACACCTTGTAACCCGAAACCTCTGAAGCAGATTCAGTTAATATTGCTTCAAAGTCTACCAACAACAATTGTCCGGTTCTTTTAAGGTAAGAAAGGTAATTGACATAATCAAAAAATCCGTCTTCTACCTCCTCCATTTGATCAATTTCATCATCCTCTGATGGCACTGTAATCATTATTCGACAGGACTCGGCAACCCCCTGCAGGCAACCCCTCGTATATTTCAAATCCCCATTGACACCGTAGATATCCCTCAATTCCACAAAGCCGGCATAGTCTGGAGCCTCAACGTCGTCAGACTGACTTTGATAACCCGCTATTGCCTGACCAGCGATCACAATTGCGATACAACCATACCGCCCTGCTCTTCTCGCCAGAGCTCTTGAAAAAAACAAAAGCATCGTCTTAATTTTTACCACAAGCCTCACCAGCAATACTGTGAATCAAATGAATACCGGGACAAAAACTCAGCCAACGATTATAGCCATGCACAATTAACCATAAGCAGTTAACCAAATGAAATCATATTTTCTGACTAAGTGGCCAGTCACTCTGCTGCGT
>NZ_JAHHPO010000595.1 GCF_024606365.1 Endozoicomonas sp. ONNA2 | reverse complement strand
TTTGACGAAGAAGCAGGAATTTTTAGACCAATTTATCGCAACCGCAGTAGGGCAGACTATTCTCGGACAGCCTCCTGGTGCGATCACTTGGTCAGGGCAGTTTTGCTGCCATCAGCATGCCACTGATAAACAACAAAGCCGAAGTCCTTCAGATCGCCATGGTCATCAAAGGCAAGTTCACCGGTGGGTGTTTTGAAGTTATTGGCGCGCAGGCTGCTGGCAACTTTTTCAGGTTCTTCACTGGCGGTCAGCTTCATACCATCAGCCATGACCTGTACCGCCGAGTAAGCAGGAAAGACAAACGGCCCGGAAGGATCTTCACGCCGGGCCTTGAATGCCTGCACCAGCCGGGCATTGGCCGGGTCCTGATCAAAGCTTTTGGGCAGCGTCACCAACAGGCCTTCTGAAGCGGCACCGGCAATAGCAGAAATATCCTTGTTACCAACACCTTCAGGCCCCATGAACTTAACCTTTAATCCTTTTTCTGCACTCTGACGCAAAATCAGGCCCAGCTCCGGGTGGTAACCTCCGTAATAGACGAAATCCACATTTTCTTTCTTGAGCCTGGCAATCAGAGCAGAAAAGTCTTTGTCGCCGACTGTGACAGCTTCATACAGGGCAACGTTAATGCCAGCCTTGTGAACTTCGTCATGAACACTGGAGGCCAGACCTTCACCGTACTGCTGCTGGTCGTGAATCACAGCCATCCTTTGTGGTTTTACGGAATTAATGATGTATCTGGCAGCGGTTGGCCCCTGCATGCTATCCAGGCCAATGGTTCTGAAAATCAGCTCATAGCCACGAGCAGTGATGTCCGGGCTGGTTGAGGCAGCCGTGATCATCAAGACACCTTTATCTTCATAAATATCAGATGCAGGTAGTGTTGCAGAGGAACAGAGATGACCGACAACAAATCGAATATCGTCGTTTACAATCCTGTTGGCAACCGCTACCGCGTGACCGGAGTCACAGGCATCGTCATAGACAACCCCTTCCAGCGCCTTGCCATTGACGCCACCGGCCTGATTAATCTGCTCAATGGCCATTTTGGCGCCAATGAACTGCATATCCCCAAACTGGGCAACGGGTCCGGTTACCGGACCTGCCAGGGCAATTTTGATGGTATCTTCTGCAGCTGCGCTGGATTCGCTGCCCAGAGCCACTGTATCCGCTAATACAGCAGTCAAGATAGCCATTGTCTTAAGGAAAGATTTTTGCATGTCAGTCACTCTTTATTGTTGTTCTTGATACGTGGGTTTATCGAGCATTCGCCTGAAAGTGGCCGCTCGCCTACAAAAATCCAGCCTGAGGCTTACGGGAGGCTGTTCTTGGTTAGCCTCCCGGATCGCCGGGCATGTTTATTATTGACAATCACTATATTAAATATGTTTTTTAACCCAATGATACGGTTTTTAAATCACCTGGCTGTCAATGCCTTAACACCGTCGTTTGTACCCAACAGCAATACATCGGCCGGGCGACAGGCAAACAGACCATTGGTCACCACACCAACAATACCATTGATCTTTTGTTCCAGTGCCACCGGGTCCAGAATCTTCATGTTCCAGACATCCAGAATCACGTTGCCATTATCAGTCACAACCCCTTCGCGGTAGGCAGGATCCCCTCCGAGTTTTACCAGTTCCCGGCCAACATAACTGCGAGCCATGGGAATAACCTCCACAGGCAATGGGAATTCACCTAACACGCCCACTGCCTTGCTGTCATCGGCAATGCAAATGAACTCTCTGGCTACCGCCGTAATGATCTTTTCCCGGGTCAGTGCCGCACCGCCACCTTTAATAAGGTGAAGATGTTCATTGGCTTCATCGGCTCCATCAATATAAAAACGCAGGTCAGACACAGTATTCAGATCATAGACAGGAATGCCATGGGCCTTCAGCTGCTCGGTAGATGCCTCAGAGCTGGAGACACAGCCATCAAAATCATCCTTGTACTGGGCCAGGGCATCAATAAAAAAGCGTGCAGTAGAACCGGTACCAACACCAATCACCATGGGTTTTTCAAGATGGGGCAAGATGTATTGTAATGCGGCTTCGGCAGTGGCCTTTTTGAGCTGATCCTGATTCATGTAATTACCTGATAATACTGAGCAGTTATAAGTAGTTAACCAAATGAAATCATATTTTCTGACTAAGTTGCCAGTCACTCTGCTGCGTTGCAACTCCGGTCACA
>NZ_JAHHPO010000053.1 GCF_024606365.1 Endozoicomonas sp. ONNA2 | reverse complement strand
CTCTAACCCTTGATATCATTGATGGTAATCAATTTATCGGGAATTGCTGGCTCATTGCCAGTATGATCACTGCAGAAGGGTTTGTTACGCAGTCCTGGTTTCAGGGGAAGCTTCATAACTTCTGGGGTAGTTATCACAAATGGCTGGAAACAGGCCATTGGCGTACATATCAAGTGGTCGCCCGCTTCATGCAGCTTTGTTGTCTCACCGTTCCCGAAATACAACCGTTGTTCCTTGTCATTGATGACTCCTTCGTTCTGCGTTTTAGTGAAAAGGCGCCGGGCAGTGCTATTGCCTTTCAACATGCCCACAAGCTTAACCAGGCTCGATATGTTCTGGGGCAGTGCTTTGTTTACCTGTGTATGATTCAGGAGCGCCCGACAGATGAAGTGCCTACGGCCATACCCTGGCTGGCACGTATGCCATCGGAAGGCGGTAATACCAGTAAACTGTTTACAGCAAAGGCTCTACTGCGCTTCACACACTCGGTCATCGGTGAACGATTTACGTATGTACTTCTGGATTGCTGGTTTATGCGGAGCCATGTGATCAAACACATTCAGAATCTGGGGTACCATGCCATAGGCCAGTGCAGGCATGATCTCGCCCTGTTTTCACCTCCCTTGCCGGAGCCCAAACGCCGTGGTAAACCCAGGATTTATGGGGAACAACTCACGAAGGAACGGGTTCAGCAGCTTCCGGAACATAAGGTTAAAATGCATCTCTACGGGAGGATCCGAACGGTGTATTACCGAAGTTGCCTATGTCGCGCCAGAATTCTCAAAGGGCAAGAAGTTATTGCCGTCTGGACAGAGTTCGAGCACAAGGGGAAACGCCGTAAAACGCGGTTGATACTATCAACAGACACAACGCTGGATGCTATGACTGTCCTCCGCCATTATGCACTTAGGTGGCCGATAGAGCCCGGGTTCAATCAGATTAAAAATTTATTTGGTGTTCGTCAGCTGTGGCAAAGCAAGAGACATACCCTGTATCGCTGGCTAAATATACGACTGATGGCTTATGGCCTGTTGGAGCTCCTAACTATCCGGGCTGGCAAGCTGGCACGAAACATAGTGAATCAGCCTTGGCGTTCAGAGGATGTCATCACAGCGGGTATGACCCGGGCAGGGCTTAAAGAGTTGATAGCACAATTTAACATACGTTCATGCAGCACCTGTAAGTCAGAGATATTCAAGTTCCCGGGTATCGAAAATATACCTGACACTAAGGCAACGATGTCAGAGGCGGCATAATTCGCCTGACCAGCCCTATATTTTTACTTGAAAACGGTGTTTTAAAATATCGTGATAGGGGCGGTTTGGCTCTAAACTCGAGTTTTTTAGATTAAAGTCAGGCAAAGATTTCGCAATCAAAACAAGAGGTATGGTTTATGTTGCCAGTTAACAACAACCCTGTAATAGAGTATAAAACCAATTCAAAAATAAGCGAATCTAAAAAAAATACTGTTTCATGCTTTTGTACAAAGCATGGAAGGCTTAATTTTACTTATATCCCCAATTATAACGACACAGCTCCAGAAACGAACCAAGTGCTTTCGATTCGATTGACAGAGCGTGTTTTTTGGAAGAGAGATGTTGTTACAGTCTATAGTAAGGATAGATTATTTGGAGTAATAATTGGATTGCAGGACTGTAGAGAAGCTCCTGAATTCGTATAATAAATGCATAACCTCTGTAACCAGAGGGTTGCCACAG
>NZ_JAHHPO010000594.1 GCF_024606365.1 Endozoicomonas sp. ONNA2 | reverse complement strand
CGGCAAATAGCCCCGCTATTCACCTCACAAAACCGAATTTTTATCCTCAATTTTCAGCCATCCTCGCTACGGGGTCGCCTGGACGGGCGCTGTTTTCGGGCAGCCTCCTGGATAAAATTTTTACCTTGATGCAACGACTGCTCGAGTAGATTAGTTGTTTCCCGCGCAGCTGTTTCGGCATATGCTTAAGCCGACGGGCGGTAGCGTACTTTTCGGCTGGTTTATATGATTGAACAACTTATAAAATTGCTTAGTTGGGAATATAGAGTGACGTGTCCGTCAGGTCTGCAAATCTGAAGTAATGAGCGTTGTAACCAAGCAGAGGATAGATCAATCCTGAAAGGTGATTTAACAGGCAGACCCCGGGGGCAAATGAATAACACAAAGCGCTTTGACAAGATTGATGCACTTAAGACACAGCTTGATACCTTAAGGCCTCTGCCGAAAGAAACGGTCCGGTCACTCCATGAGGCTCTGGTACTGGAATGGACCTACCACTCAAATGCGATTGAAGGCAATACCCTGACCCTGAAAGAAACGAAGGTAGTGCTTGAGGGTATTACTGTTGGGGGTAAATCCATCCGGGAGCATTTTGAGGCCATTAATCATCGTGAGGCTATTGAATGGGTGGAGTCGGTAGTAGAAAGGGATGAGCCATTTAGCGAAAGACTGGTAATAAGTATTCACCAATTAGTGCTGAAAAATATAGATGATGGCAATGCGGGTCGCTACCGTCAGGAGAATGTTGTCATCGCTGGTGCCGAGCACATGCCTCCGGAACATTACCACTTGCCACAGCTGATGAATGATTTGGTTGAATGGTACCAGCAGCAGAGCTATCACCCCCTGGAGCGGTCTGCCCGGCTGCATGTGGATTTTGTCGGTATTCATCCCTTTGTGGATGGCAATGGCCGAACCGCCCGGCTGTTAATGAACTTTGATTTATTGGGCAGTGGTTACTTGCCGGTCATTATCCGCAAGGAAAACCGTCTGGCCTATTATGAGGCGTTGGATAAAGCGCTTACCCAAAAGGACTACGGGGGATTTATTGACATGGTGGCCAGCGCCCAGGAAGAGGCTTTGAAGAGTTACATCAATATTATTAAGTAATGTGAATTGAAAGTGGATGTTCTGATTCATGATACCCGGCATGAAGCGCAGGCCATTCATGAGATTGCCAGGCAAGGGGTCAGGCTTGGTTAGTGATTAAACGACATTGACTATAAAAAATAAAAGACCTGCACTGTCTCTTCCCAGCGTTTCTAAATTAGGCTAAGCAACATTGAGACTCACGACCGAAGAGCAAAGCGCCATTAGAAAGGTGATTTATCAGGCAGACCCTGAGGCGCAAATATGGTTATTTGGTTCAAGAGCCAATGACCAGGCAAAAGGAGGGGATATTGATCTGCTCATCCTGTCAAAAACACTGGGTTTTAAAGACAGAACAGGCATACGGCTGGCGCTGTACGAGCTTATCGGAGAGCAGAAAATTGACCTGGTGATTGCCGCAGACGATACTGACCCATTTACCCGTATCGCGCTGGCAGAGGGCGTCCGGCTATGAGCCACGAGTCAGGCAAAAAGCATCAGGCAGGGGAAAAAAATAGCGACAGAATCCTGTTATTGGAACAGCAGCTATTAGCCATGGCCCAGATGGAAGCCCTGCTCAAGTGGTCTCTGGATCGCTGCCAGGCCATACCACTGACCGATGACCAGATGCCGGAACAGGAAGACCTGGAAAAATTCGAATCACTCACCGCACGATTTGCACGCTTTAACGATCTTCTGTTACAAAAAATATTTCGCCTGATCGATACCATTGACTTGGATGATGACGGCACCGTCAGGGACAGAATCAACCGTGCAGAAAAAAAAGGGTTGATTGAGGATGCCCAACGATTTATCGAAATCCGTGAATTGCGTAACAGCATTGCCCACGAATACCAGCCGGAAGCGCTGAGTGTTATTTTTCCTGAAACGTTGCAGGCTACACCCATTCTGCTGGATATTGCTGAACGGGTGCGAAAGTATTGCCTACGGTATAAATCCTGAAAATTGACCTGGTCATTTATCCGACGAGGAAAACCCCGGGAAGCGATTCACCATGAAGCCAGAAATACCGGGATTCAATTGAATGGTAACAGAGCAGGGGAAAGGAATGGGTAGCGGACGACAAATTGCCGACGTCATCGGGCGCACCCTCTGGATTTGTGACCGTCATGCCTTGCGCCTTGAATGGGTGATGGCCGAAGTGAAAAGCCTGTTGCCATTGAGTGCCAATGCGTTTGAAAACCTTGCCCCGGCTGAAGTGGCGTACATGGATCAATTTGCCACCCGGTTCAGTAAATTACAGGATGCCATGGGAGCAAAACTCTTTCCTCAGGTGCTGGATTTGGTGGGAGAGCAGGGGACGTTGAACACCTTTATCGACCAGCTCAACCAGCTGGAAAAAATAGGGGCGATTGATAATGCAGTCCAATGGCCTTTATTTCGTGAGGTGCACAACGCTTTTGCCCATGACTACCCGGAAGACAGTGAACTGAATGCCGGGACGTTGAACCGGGCCATGCCGCTGGCCAGAGAGTTGTTAACGGTTTACCGTAATATTCGGGATTTTGCCTTACGCTATGGCGCTATTTTGCCTGGGGAGAGCAGTGATAGCTGTTATTAAAGGTGACAACCGCTGGAAGCCCGAGCGAAGCGGTGGAGTTGTCCCGGCAGCGAATTCAAAATAGAACAGGCAAGGCCAATTAAAAATGATCGACTACGACAAGTTTAAACAGTCACTCACTCTGCTGGAATCCCAATATCATCATCTGCAAACACTTGATGACACATTACCCGATTGGCTGCAAGAGGCAGTATCGGAATCCGTTATCCAGCGATTTGAAACCTGTTATGACTGCATGTGGAAAGTGCTAAAGCGCCATTTGAAAATCAGCCTCGGATTGCCCGACGTCCCCAACAGCCCGAAACCGCTGTTCCGTATTGCCAATGAAAACCGACTGTTGTCGTCGGATGTTGCCCAATGGCTGATCTATGCGGATAGCCGCATTGATACATCCCATGACTATGATGGTGAAAAAGCAAAGGCAGCGCTTGAATTAATGGGCGCTTTTATTAAGGATGCGGTTGCCCTATACGAAACGATGAGCGGGGAACCCTGGTTATGAACTGCTCTACCGATCATCCCCCGGAACACCTTGACCTGACGCACGATGAACTGCTAGTGCTACAGGCATTGCTGAAAAAACATTTGCCAGATATCGAAGTCTGGGCTTATGGCTCAAGAGTCAATGGCAAGGCCCATTCAGCATCGGATCTTGATATGGTCACCTTTTCCGGCCCGGAACAGGCGATTGCGATGGCTGAACTTCGGGAGGCGCTGGAAGAGAGTAACCTGCCATTTCGTGTCGATCTTTTTGTTTGGGATCAGGTGCCTGAGAATTTCCGGAAAGTGATACGGGAAAAGTATGTTGTTATTCAATAGTCAAACAGCAAAAAGGCTCTTCCTGATAGTGGTGTTGAAAGACAGTTATCGTTAACCTTTGGCTGTTTTCCAAGATTGAAAAGCTAGCGTATTACTGGGTTTATGAGGGGCTAAGCTGTCTCGCCAACCGGAATGAACTGCATGAACTTGATTATCAATAAAGAAGCGCTTGAAAAGTCCGGCAAGTTTTCAAACCCTGACTGGACAGCAAAAGGTGAGCCCCGTGCCAAAGTCGGCCTGAAGCACTTGTCGACCTTATGGTTTAATACCGGAACCCTATGCAATCTGGCATGCAAGAATTGCTATATTGAATCCACGCCCGGGAATGACCGGCTGGTTTACATCTCCCATGCGGAAGTGGTCACCTATCTCAACGAGATCAGGGATCAGGATTTAGGCACGACCGAAATTGGCATCACCGGCGGCGAGCCTTTCATGAACCCGGACATCATTCCGATCATGGAGAGTGTGCTGGAGCGAGGCTTTGAGTTGCTGGTACTGACCAATGCCATGAGGCCGATGATGAAATGCGCAGACGATCTGCTTCGGCTTAATCATAAATTCGGATCGAAGATGACACTGCGGGTATCGGTTGATCACTTCCAACCGGAACTGCATGAGGATGAGCGCGGCAAAAACAGCTGGAAGCCAATGATGCTGGGGCTTAAATGGCTGTCTGACAACGAGTTCTCCATCGATATTGGCGGACGCACCCGCTGGGGCGAGGAAGAAGAGAAACTAAGGTCAGGGTTTGCCAGGTTCTTTGCCGACAACAACATCAAGATCAATGCGTTCGATCGCAAGCAACTGGTCCTGTTTCCTGAAATGGAACCTGCTGAGGATGTTCCGGAGATCACCACCGATTGCTGGGGCATTTTGAATGTCGATCCGTCCGACATGATGTGCTCATCCTCCCGCATGGTAGTGAAGCACAAGGGCGATGATCGCCCAACGGTTCAGTCGTGTACACTACTTGCCTATGACCGGCAGTTTGATCTGGGACCAACGCTTGTAGAAGCGTCGAAACCGGTTTCGCTCAATCATGTGTTCTGCGCAAAGTTCTGCGTGCTCGGCGGCGGCGCTTGCAGCGTAAAAGATGAGACATTCTCGGGTAACTGACAAATGCTGGCAATCATTGGGGGAACAGGTCTTTACGACGTTGAAGGTCTGGAACTGGTATCAGAAGAAGAAGTCGATACACCGTTCGGCACGCCATCTGCCCCGCTGAGCACGCTGAAAACAGACGACAGGGAAATTCTATTCTTACCTCGCCATGGTAAGGGGCATTCCTTCCTGCCCCACGAGATCAATTACCGGGCAAATATGTATGCGCTTAAGCAGGCCGGTGCGCGAATGGTATTGGGGTTCTCAGCGGTTGGCAGTCTGCGCGAAGAAATTGCGCCTGGCGATTTTTCCATTCCCTCTCAATATCTCGACCTCACCAAAGGTAAGCGCGAGGCTACCTTCTTTGGTAATGGCATTGCTGCGCACGTTTCCACTGCGGTACCAACGTGCCCGGCACTGTCCGGCTGGGTGAAGCAGGTAGCGCAGGAAAAAGCCGTCAAGTTGCATATGGATAAGACCTACGCCTGCGTTGAGGGGCCGCGCCTTGGTACAAAGGCCGAGAGCTTTTTCATGCGGCGGGCCGGATGCGATCTTGTCGGCATGACCAATGTTCCGGAAGTGTTCCTCGCCCGTGAGGCGCAGCTCGCTTACGCAACCATCTGCATCGCCACCGATTATGATTGCTGGCTTGATGATCCTGATCAACATGTGACGGTTCAGGCGGTGATACCACGGTTTAACGCAAGCCTTGCGAAGGCCAGGGAACTGCTGATGGCACTGTTGGCTTTGCCCTTGCCAACAATCGATGAAGACTACCGAAAAGCACTTGAAATGGCGGTGCTCACCCCTGACAGCGCATTGAATGAAGAGCAGCTGGCCATGCTGGAAGTCCTGCGAGCTTAGTTTCAGATATGCCCGTTTCGGTCATCATCCCAATTGCGCCCAATGATGATGCCTGGGTTGACCTCATTCCACAGCTGCAATTGCCGGAAAATAGCGAGATTGTTATTTGTCCAGGCGAACAGAATGTTAACCCGGATGTATCTGGTATTTCCGAAAACGTCAGGCTCACTGTTTGCCGCGAAGGGCAAGGACGGGCGGGGCAGATGAATGCGGGCGCTCATAGGGCAATACACGACATGATCTGGTTTTTGCATGGGGATTCGCGGATTAATCAGGAAACACTCAAGCAACTTGGTCATGGGATAGCCAGGAAAGCCGAAGCTTTCTACTTTTTTGATCTGAAGTTCCTGGATGATGGACCAAAGGCAATGGGCTGGAATGAAAGGGCGGTTCGCTGGAGAGCAGGGTGGATGAAGATTCCGTTTGGTGATCAGGGGTTCTTAATACCGAAGGTACTCTTTTCCAGGCTAGGCGGATATCGTGAAGATCTGGCTTATGGCGAAGACCACGTCTTTGTCTGGAAGGTAAGGCAGGAGGGATACCCGGTTATTCGGCTCCCTGCACCGGTTCACACATCAGCTCGCAAGTACCGCAAGGGTGGCTGGTTATCTGTTACTGTGAAGCACGTCTGGCTGACCATTGTGCAGGCTGTGCCCAATTGGCTGGAGCTGAAACGGCGGCAGCTGATGCGAGTATTCCGATGAAGATAGCCGTTGCGATTTTTGCCAAGACGATAGGCCTGTCGCCGGTTAAGTCGCGGCTTGCCTCGACTGTCGGCGTGGAGTTGGCTGAAGCATTCTACTCGCTGAGCATTGCCTGTACTCACGACATGATGTTGTCTGTTGTAGCGACCAGCAAAGTCGAGGTGTTCCCGCACTGGGCGCTCGCTGAAGAAGATGGACCAGTGCAGTTTAATGGACGGGGGTATCCCGCATTGTGGACCGGGGAGGGTGATCTTGGAGCAAGGCTCGCGACGATCTCCGAGAGACTGTTCGATGACTATGATGGCGTTGTGATGATTGGATCGGACAGCCCTCAACTTTGCAGCGAGCGCCTGGTCAGTGCCATTGCACAGATAAAGCATGATCCAGATTTATGCATAGTGGGACCAGCGGAGGATGGAGGTTTTTACTTCTTCGGTACGGGACGCCCCGTACGCAGGAAAGTCTGGGAAAGCGTAACCTACAGCAAGGACACGACATTTAACGAACTGGTCTCTCATTTGGAAGGCAGGGATATTCACTACTTGCCAAAGGAACAGGATGTGGATGCCGCTGAAGATCTCAAGAGCCTTGAGAGCAATCTCTCAGGCAAGGTTGGGCAGTTAAGTGAAAGTCAGAGAGAGTTATTGCAGTGGCTGCGTTTTAATCGAGGGTGCTATATGGGTGATTAATGTGTTAATAAAAAGTGTTTATGATCTCAATGGCGCTAACTCAAGAGATCACTTCTGACACATTGTAAGTGATAAGTAGTTAATCTTTCTTTTAAATGATAAAAATCAAACCTGAATTCACTGTCTTATATAAAAAAGATTTGGATGTTCTGTAAATGAATGCATCTGATTTAATGAATAGACTATCTGTTAACCTTTAAAGCAGGTTTAAAACGTAAGCAGACAAAAGCTCCCATGAGCACTCAATATTTACCCTGCCTGAGCCTCAAGGTATACAGCCAATATCATACAATCGTTTGAAATGGCTGTTTTGTTAACCCAAAGTCGTCCAAAAACAGCTCCCAGCCATATCCACTGTCGTCTTAAAGTCCTATATGTTCAACCACGGAAAATAAAGGGCTGTAGATGAAATAATTTTAATATCATGTATTTTTGTGCACAAATATGCCAACTTGCATTTCATTGCTAACTGATTATTCTTGCTGAACTTTCCCGCTTTTTATTTCATCTCCGAAAGGATAAATTTATGTCCAAGAAAGTTGCCCTAATCACAGGTGTAACAGGGCAAGATGGCTCTTACCTTGCCGAGTTCTTGCTTGACAAAGGTTATGAAGTACATGGAATCAAACGCCGCACTTCTTCATTTAACACTGAGCGTGTCGACCACATCTATCAAGATCCCCACAGAGAAAACCAAAATTTCAAATTGCATTATGGTGATCTGAGTGACAGCTCTAACCTGACGCGTATCATCAGCGAAGTACAACCCGATGAGGTCTATAACCTGGCGGCCCAGTCCCATGTTGCTGTCTCATTTGAGTCTCCGGAATACACTGCAGATGTGGACGCTCTGGGAACCCTTAGATTGCTTGAGGCTATCCGTTTTCTCGGGCTGGAAAAAAAGACTCGCTTTTATCAAGCGTCAACCTCTGAACTATATGGCCTTGTACAAGAGATTCCCCAAAAGGAAACAACGCCATTTTACCCGCGTTCTCCCTATGCGGTTGCCAAGCTTTATTCCTATTGGATTAGCGTGAACTACAGAGAATCCTATGGCATGTATGCCTGTAATGGGATTCTGTTTAATCACGAGTCCCCAAGGCGAGGAGAAACCTTTGTTACCCGTAAAATAACCCGGGGACTATGCAACATTGCACAGGGCCTTGAAGAGTGCCTTTACTTGGGCAATATGGCTGCACTGCGGGATTGGGGGCACGCCCGTGATTATGTTGAGATGCAGTGGCTGATGTTACAGCAGGAAAAGCCGGAAGATTTTGTAATAGCCACCGGTGCTCAATACTCGGTAAGAGAGTTTGTCGAGTTTACTGCAAAAGCTCTGGGCATAACGGTAACCTGGGAAGGTCAAGGCACAGAAGAGTGTGGATACGTCAAAAAAATAAACGGCAAAAATGCACCAGCCTTAAAAGTCGGCCAGAAAATTGTTGCTGTCGACCCCCGTTATTTCAGACCTGCTGAAGTCGAAACCCTTCTAGGTGATCCATCCAATGCAAAATTAAAATTAGGCTGGGAGCCAACAACCTCACTTGAGGATATGGTAACCGAGATGGTCAGCTATGATCTTGCCAAGGCCAAGCAACATGCGCTTCTTAAATCTCATGGATACGATGTAAAGGTATCACGGGAATAACTAAAGGTTATTAACAAGATTATATGAAGAAAGTCTATGTAGCAGGCCACCGTGGGATGGTGGGTTCCGCTATTGTTCGCAAGCTGGAAGTCATTGGCGGTTTTGAGATTATCAGCCGGGGGAGGGAGGCACTGGACCTAACCAGCCAGGCAGAGGTTCAGGATTTTTTCCGCTCTGAAAAAATCGAACAGGTCTACCTGGCTGCAGCGAAAGTGGGCGGAATTCACGCCAACAGTTCATACCCGGCTGAGTTTATTTATGAAAACCTGATGATAGAGAGCAATATTATCCATCAGGCTTATGCTGCTGGTGTTAAGCGATTGCTGTTTTTGGGTTCCAGCTGTATTTATCCGAAGCTGGCACAGCAGCCTATGGTAGAAAGTGAGCTGCTGAATGGGCATCTGGAAGCCACTAATGAGCCGTACGCCATCGCCAAAATTGCCGGTATTAAACTGTGTGAATCCTACAATCGCCAATACGGTGTGGATTACCGTTCGGTAATGCCTACCAACCTTTATGGTGAGAATGATAACTTCCATCCGAAAAACAGCCATGTGATCCCGGCCATGATGTGCCGTTTTCATGAGGCGAAACTTCGGGATGACAAAGAAGTGGTGGTCTGGGGAACCGGCACCCCCATGCGGGAGTTTCTACATGTGGATGATATGGCGGCGGCCTGCGTTCATGTGATGGAACTGGATAAGGCCATCTACAGCGAACACACCCAACCGATGATGACCCATATCAATGTGGGTACCGGTGTAGATTGCACCATTCGTGAACTGGCCGAAACCATGAAACAGGTCGTGGGGTTTGAAGGGAAGATTGAGTTTGATACTACCAAGCCCGATGGTACTCCCCGCAAACTGATGGATGTTACCCGTCTGGAGCGGCTGGGATGGAAGGCTTCGGTTTCTTTACAGGATGGGCTGGGGATGACTTACCGTTGGTTCCTGGAACATGCTGCTGAGTTACGGTCGGTTTGATGGCATTTAAGATGCTTGAGCTCGAAACCTTTAAAACTGTCGTTGCCTCAACGCCACTTGTTGCTATTGATTTAATTGTTCGCAATAGTCAGGAGCTGGGGTTGCGGAATAACAGACCGGCCCAAGTGTACTGGTTTGTAACCGGTGGGCGCATTCTGAAAAACGAATGGTTTGAAAACGCTTTTCATCGCCTTATTAAAGTGGAGGCTCTTTTCGGATTACAGACTGCTCTGCAATGAAAGTTGACCAAAGGCCTTGATATACAATGCCTTCAGGAAACTGCTGGCTAAATATTGCCAAGCCTTGCCACAGGAGGATCCCAGCCTGATTTATGAAATCAGCAGTCTGCAATAAGAAAAGAGCCATATCAATAATAAAAATTGATATTTCACATTGTATTTTCAGTACCAAATTCAGTTCTGTAACTGGTATGAAAACCAACTCATTTCCAAGTAAATAATGTATGAAAACCGTAATTTTAGCAGGGGGTCTGGGCACCCGTATCAGTGAAGAAACCGAAACCAAGCCAAAACCAATGGTTGAAATCGGTGGCAAACCTATCCTCTGGCATATCATGAAAATCTATTCCGCCCATGGAATAAACGACTTCATTATTTGTTGTGGCTACAAAGGCTATGTAATCAAGGAATATTTTGCCAACTATTTTCTACATATGTCTGATGTTACTTTTGATATGAGCGACAACCAGATGCATGTTCACCACCGAAAGGCGGAGCCATGGAAGGTGACCCTGGTAGATACTGGTGACGCATCCATGACTGGTGGTCGTTTGAAGCGGGTTAAAGATTACGTCGAGACTGAAGAGGCATTCTGTTTTACCTACGGTGACGGGGTGGGAGATATTGATATCACCGCAACGATCAAGCATCACAATAAACAGAATACCCTGGCAACACTGACAGCAACTTATCCTCCTGGTCGTTTTGGTGCGTTAGCCATCGATAACCATAAAGTCATGTCGTTCGAAGAAAAGCCAAAAGGCGACGGAGGCATGATTAATGGCGGATTTTTCGTACTATCTCCTAAAGTGATTAACTACATTGAGGATGATCAAACCACATGGGAACAGGAACCATTAATGAAATTGGCTGAGGATGGAGAACTCTCTTCCTATGAACACCACGGTTTCTGGCAACCTATGGACACCCTTCGGGATAAAGTGCACTTGGAAGAACTCTGGCAGTCAGGAAAAGCACCGTGGAAAACATGGCAGTAAAAAAAAGCTTCTGGCGCGGAAAAAAGGTATTCCTGACAGGCCATACAGGCTTCAAAGGCAGCTGGCTATCTCTCTGGTTGCAGGATCTTGGTGCAGAAAGCACTGGGTACTCTCTACCTGCACCAACAGAACCATCACTTTTTACCCTTGCTAACGTGGCACAAAATATGGATCACGTAATCGGAGATATCCGAGATGGGAATAATCTTAAACAAGTCATGAAAGAAGTAAGGCCAGATCTTGTCCTACATCTGGCGGCTCAACCACTAGTGAGATACTCCTATCGTGAACCGGTGGAAACTTATGAAACCAATGTGATGGGAACACTGCATTTGCTGGAAGCTATTCGCAGTACGGGGACAGTTCGCTCCTGTGTTTTGATCACAACCGACAAGTGCTACGAAAACAGGGAATGGGACTGGGGCTATCGGGAAATCGACCCAATGGGTGGCTTTGACCCATACAGCAGCAGCAAAGGCTGCATGGAGCTATTGTCAGCTTCTTACCGAAACTCCTATTTCCCATCGCAGAAATACGACGAACACAAAACGGCCATTGCGACAGCCCGAGCCGGAAACGTAATAGGTGGTGGGGACTGGGCTGAAGACCGTTTAATCCCGGATATGATCAACGCGTTTATCAACGGGCAACCGGCTGTTATCCGCAACCCCAATGCAATCCGCCCTTGGCAGCATGTTCTGGAACCACTTGGCGGCTATCTGGAACTGGCGCAAAAACTGTATGAGCAGGGTCCGGAATTTGCCGAAGCCTGGAATTTCGGTCCTGAGCTGCACGACGCCAAACCTGTCAGCTGGATAGCCAAAGAAATCTCCACTCTGTGGAGCGAACAGGCCCAATGGCAAACCGACAGCAATGAGCACCCCCACGAAGCCCATTACCTGAAACTGGACTGCTCAAAAGCCTATGCCCGGTTGAACTGGCGACCACGTTGGTCACTCAAGCGGGCACTGGCAAACATTACCGAATGGCATAAAGCCCATGAAAGTGGCGCGGATATGCATTCGCTGACCCTTCAGCAAATTCATCAATATCAAGCAGCAAGCGTATAACCACTATTTATTGAGTATCACGATGACTGAACTAAAACGCGAAGATTACCTCTATGTGCCATACGGCTGCACCGTTCACGGTGAAGAAGAAATCCAGGCCGTTGAAAAAGTGTTGCGCACATCTACACAAATGGGCCCCCACGTCCGAGAGTTTGAAGCCAAGGTAGCTGCAACCTTTGATAAACCTCACGGCATTATGGTGAACTCAGGTTCTTCTGCACTTTATCTCGCTGTAGAAGTGTTGGACCTGCCCAAAGGTAGCGAGGTCATTACTCCAGCGCTGACTTTTTCCACCACAGTGGGCTGCCTTGTTAAAAACGGTTTGATCCCGGCCTTTGTCGATGTAGAAGAAGGCACCTACTGCATTGATCCAGCGAAAATGGAAGCCATGATCACTGAAAAAACCAGCGCAGTTTGTATCCCGAACCTGATCGGGAATATCTGCGATTGGGATCGTATTGTTGAAATTTGTCGCAAGCACGATTTGAAAATCATTGAAGATAGCGCAGATACTCTGGGTGGCACCCTTTTAGGTCAATCCAGTGGCCACTACTCCGATATCAGTATTACCAGTTTCTATGGTTCTCATGTCATTAATGGTGCCGGTAATGGCGGTATGTTGTGCGTGAAGGATGATGCGATGGCCGCTAAAGCCCGTCTCCTACGTTCTTGGGGCCGCAGCTCTTCTCTATTTGTAGAAAGTGAAGCCATTGAAAACCGTTTTAATATCGAAGTAGATGGCATCCCCTACGATGCCAAATTCGTATTTGAAACCATTGGTTATCAGCTGGAGCCCTCTGAAATCAGCGCTGCATTTGCCTTGGTGCAATTTGCCAAGTTGGAACAGAACATTAAGGCCCGTGAAGTCTATTTCCAAAAACAGTATGATTTCTTCAGCCAGTATCAAGACTGGTTTATTTTGCCAAAACAGACCAACGAATCCCAAACTGGGTGGCTGGCTTTCCCAATGACAATTCGGGATGATGCTCCATTCACCCGCCGTGAAATGCAAATCTTCTTGGAAAAACGCAATATCCAGACCCGTGTTGTCTTTACTGGTAATATCACTCGGCAGCCTGGCTTTAAAGATATTGAAATGAAAAAAGCCACTGAAGGTTACCCGGTTGCGGATCACGTTATGCGCGGTGGAGCTCTACTGGCTTGCCATCATGGTTTAACTGATGAAATGTTGGCTCATGTTCACGGCAGTTTCCGGACTTTTGCTGCTCAATATAAATAATAAATAATCTACAAAGCGTACAAAGATTAACTCAATCTTTGTGCGCCTTGTAGTTTATTTTGGTTGATGCGGATGAAAATATTACTGACTGGGGCTAGCGGTTATCTCGGTAGTCATTTAGCAAAATCATTTATAGAATTGGATTATGAAGTTCACGCCCTGATTCGCAATACCTCTAAGCTAATCCGTCTAGCAGGCTGTGAAGACAAGCTAACATTACATTTCATCGAAGATGGAATTGAGAAAGCCTTTTCTATAAATAGCCCATACAATGCAGTGGTTCATACCGCCACTTGCTATGGCAGAAATAATGAAATTGAAACAGAAATTTTTAATGCAAATTTAAAATTCCCACTAGAATTATTGGAGAAATCTGCATTTTTTAACACCGACACATTTTTTAACACCGACACAATTCTCTACAAATATCTGAACAGCTATGCACTTTCAAAAAAACAGTTTGTAGAATGGGGGAAACAGTTTGCAATCCAAGAAAAGATAAAATTCTGTAATATAAAACTAGAGCATATGTATGGTCCAGGAGATGATGAGTCAAAATTTACTACCTACATTATAAATAGTTGCATAAATAATGTGCCAATAATCAAGTTGACGCCAGGGGGGCAAAAAAGAGATTTTATTTATATTGACGATGTTGTATCTGCTTATCATACATTGTTAAAAAACAATAATCTGGATGTATTTGAAGAGTTTGAGCTGGGCTCAGGACAGGCAGTTACCATAAGGCAGTTTGTGGAAGAAGTTCATTTAATTACTCAATCCAAAAGTAAACTAGACTTCTCTGCCTATCCATACAGAGAAAATGAAATCATGGTGTCTAAAGCAGAAATTAAAAAACTCAATGAACTTGGCTGGCAGCCAAAGTTTCAAATAGAAACGGGTTTAAAAAAATTATTGAAACTGGAGAATAGATATGAAGCTATTAATCACAGGTGGGTGTGGTTTTTTAGGAAGCAATCTTGCAGAACATGCATTAGGTAATGGAATTGAACTATATATTTTTGACAGTTTGTACCGAAATGGTTCTCTGCTAAATCTTGAATGGCTCAGAAATAAAGGTGAATTTGAGTTTGTCCACGGTGATATTCGAAACTACAACGATGTATATAGTCTAGTAAAAAGAATCAAACCCGACATGGTGTTTCATTTAGCTGGTCAGGTTGCAATGACAACATCCATCACTAACCCAAGAATGGATTTTGAAATCAATGTGATAGGTACCCATAATCTGCTTGAAGCAATCAGACTTGAGTCTCCGGAAACCGGTGTAATCTACTCATCTACTAATAAAGTTTATGGTGACCTTGAGCAATTTACATATGAAGAAACAGAAACACGTTACAAGTGTATAGAAGCACCAAATGGGTTCGATGAGCAAACACCATTAGACTTTCACTCACCATATGGTTGTTCTAAAGGTGCAGCAGATCAATATATGCTTGATTATGCGCGTATCTATGGCCTAAAGACAGCTGTTTTCAGGCATTCTTCCATGTATGGAGGCAGACAGTTTGCAACATATGACCAAGGCTGGGTGGGATGGTTTTGCCAGAAAGCATTTGAATTAGAACAGGGAAAACAACTGGAACCTTTTACTATTTCAGGTAGTGGTAAGCAGGTACGAGATGTTCTCCATGCTGAAGACATGATTCGGTTGTATTTTTCAGCGGTAACAAAAATAAAAAATATTGCTGGAAATGAATTTAATATTGGAGGTGGTGTTGATAACAGTCTTTCTTTGTTGGAACTATTCAATCAATTAGAGATGATTATTGATAAGGAAATGTTTTATAAGAGAATTGCTGAAAGGGAAAGTGATCAGAAAGTTTTTGTGGCTGATATTGCTAAGGCTAGCGAAATGATTGGATGGGTTCCAAAAGTATCTTCTGAGGATGGTGTTAGAAATATGTTTGATTGGGTTAGAAATAACCAAGGATAAATATTTGAAGAGCTTTAAAATGCATACGACTCTAGATATACTGATTCCTACCTATAACCGTATTGACTTTTTAAAAAAAAACATAAATCTACTTAAGGAGTATTTAGATGATGAAAATGTTAATCATTCAGTAAATATAATTATCTCAAATAATTGTTCTACTGACTCTACCAAAGCAATTCTCGAGCAGGTGTTACAAGATTGCAGGAGTTTTAAGGTCTATAATCAGAGTGAAAATATTGGCTTAGAAAATAATGCTCTGTTTTGTTTGAAGAAATCGACAGCAGATTATGTGATGTACTTAGGAGATGATGATTATCTTACAAAAGATTACATATTGAAAGTTCTAGATAAAATTAAAGCTAATGATATAGCTATGATCATTCCAAGTTTTCACCTGATTGATCCTAATGGAAAAAGAAAAGGAGTATTGGGAAGGGATACGGATCTTCCGAATAAACTTTATCCTGCAGGTGAGAAAACATGTATCGAAATGAGTCTTAAATGTCACCAGCTTAGTGGCGTAACATATAGGCGATATGGTTTATACGATAGGTATGTGAAAAGTAAGCTCTCTACATTATATCCTTTTATATACTGGGGATGTATCTCTTCGATAGAGGGTAATGTCTGGCATTTAACAGAAAATCCGATTCTGGTTACCCAGGTTGAGCAAACAAAGAAAGACTGGGGTTATGGTGAGGATGGTCTGCTTATCGATAAAATAAAGTGCTTTTATCATGCCTTTCCAGAGAATATACTCCTACGACACAAATTGGAGATGAAGGCTCTCTCAATACAAGGCATTGGATTGCTAAAGTATTTGAGAAAAAGTGTTAGGGCTTATTTCAAAGTATTCAGCATTCTCCGGGAATCAGATTATGTAACTAATCAGACAAAAAAGGTAACGTATTTTTTATCTGTTTTAAATCCGATTCTTCAAGTGAAGACAGCGAGTATAATTCTTTTCAGAAAAGGTCGAGCTTATTTGAAGAGCTTTGGTTCATAGGGTTTGATTTTAATTTTTTGCACTGTTGCTTTCTAATTTGATTCTTTAATAAAAGCTAAAGGCTTTAATTGATGGTATTAGATGTCTGTGAGAGAATTGATATTAAATTATCTAAATAAATTGGGAGTCAACAGTAAAATACTGTGGGTTCAATTGGTGACACTGGGGAACTTAATTAAAGGCCCGTTAGTGTTGTTGTTTATGGGGTTAACAATATCATCAGAAATTCAAGGGTATTGGTTTTCTTTTGTCAGTTTAGGTGCTCTCATATCTCTTGCTGATCTAGGGTTTACAACAATTTTAAGTCAGTATATCAGTCATAATGCTCATAGTATAAAAATAACTTCAGAACGGAAATTCATTGAAACGCCGACTAATGTAGACATTTTTATTTTTATATTGTCAGCCTTGAAATTTTATTTTTATATGATAGTGATCATCATACCTGTTATGATATCTGCGGGTTTTTGGTACTTTTCTGATTTTGAATACTTGTTACCCTGGATTACTTATACTGTTGTAGGCGCTTTATTTTTATTACTTTCATTTATTCAGTCTGTCATCATCGGGTTCAATGAAGTTGAGCAAGTTAATAAGGAAAAGCTTTTTTCCATATTTTCAGTTACGTTTGTAACTATTGCAATGTTAGTTAGTGGGTTTGATATTTGGGCTTTGGTGGGCGGTTATTTTGCTGGAACGATTGTTGGTGGAGCCTACCACTATAGGAACAACTCTCAGCTATGGATGCAGATTCTCAAGAATGGCTACAATCATGTATCTATTAAAAATCTCAAGCCCGTCCTTGGACTGCAAACAAAGTATGCCATAAGCTGGTTATGTGGTTATTTGATATTCCAGCTTTATGTCCCTGTTATCTTTAAAACTCATGGCGCAGTACTTGCTGGTCAAGTTGGTTTGACAATTGCGGCTTTTTCTGCAATTAATCAATTTTCGAATTCATTTATCACTGCTTCGACGCCTAGAATAGGTCAATTAGCTGGGCAAAATAACGAAAAGAAAGCATTGCAGCTATTCGTTAGATCACTCTATAAAAGGTGTTTTTGCTACTTATTACTTGCCATTTCGGCAATGTTTGTATTTATATCAATGGGCTATTTTGACTATTTCCTTGGTCTAAGTGAAAAATTTTTGCCAAACAGTATAAAAATTATGCTGGCGATAATGTTTTTTTCTATCGGTCTTATCAGCAACCTTGCTACATATTGCAGGAGCCATAAAGAAGAAAATTTTACTGTTCATGCAATATTTAACAGTTTAGGGGTTGTTCTTTCTATTGCTCTATTCTATGAAAATATAGATAATCTTTTTCTCAGTGTGTCCTCATTTTATTTGTTTATCTTGGTTCCTACTGGATTTTATATATTTAATAACTCAAAGAAAAAGTATATGCAAAAGTTACAAAGTGACAATAAATAGCAAGCCTTTTATATGTCGTTAAGCTTCCGAAGTAGATTTGAATTTAAATATGAAGAAAGTATGTCTTGTTACAAATGTATTACCAAGCTACCGGAAAGACTTTATTCAGAGGCTGATTAGATCAAAGGATATAGATATTAAGATTTATTGTCAGAGGGAATTGCAAGGCTCTAAACATAATTGCATCGATGAAGAAGTTTTAAATGGATCTGTTCAGTATATAAAGCACTATACCATCGGAAATAATAAACTTGTTTTTCAGTTTTTGCCATTTTACAGAATGCTAACTTCGTTTGATTACTATGTCTTCACAGGTAATCCCAGAGTTGTTTCATCAGTAATATTATCCACTATTTTATTCTTATTAGGGAAAAAAACAATTGTTTGGGGACATGTTCATACTGCAGGAGCATCGAAAATAACAGAAGCCGTTAGACTATTTTGGTGGAAAAGGTTTAGCTCTATATTTGTTTATACTGAATGTGAAAAAAAAAAGATGCTTGCCTGTAGATATAAAGGTAGAGTTATATCTTTAAATAATGGTTTAGATTATGAAGCAATATCAAAAGCAAAAATAAGAAATGTTATCCATTACTATGATAGATATCAAAGTGGTGGGTTTGTGTCTTGTTGCAGACTGTTAAAGAAGAATAAGCTTGACCTATTTCTTGATACGTTTTCAAAATTAGTGGAGAAAAATAAAAACCTAAAATGGACTATTATAGGTGATGGTGAAGAAGGAGAGAATCTAAGAAAAAAAATTACAGATAAGAAATTAACAGATAATATTGTGATGTTGGGAGCAATTTATGATGAAGATGCAATTGCAAAAGTATTTCTAAAGGCAAAATATTTTATTCACCCAGGAGCAGTTGGTTTATCTATCCTTCATGCATTATCCTATAATATTCCAGTCATAACACATGATAATTCTGATGAACATATGCCTGAGTTTTGTGTTCTAGAAGATGGTGTTAACTGTCTTCTTTATGGTCAGCTGCATGGACCATACGAGGTTGTTGAAAAAGCATTGAATATGCCGCGTAGGCTCTATTATCAAATGTCTAGAAAATGCTCATATATTCCAAAGAATAAATATAATACTGAGGTTATGGCAAATAGATTTATTGAATCTGTTATGTGAGAGTTCCAGTTAGCTAATTAAATGAGTTAGACGATTTTAAAAAATGCTAATAATTAGGTGGAATTTCTAATAATGATATTGTTTTTGGATTAATAGAAATTCTATTACTCTGGAATTGATTTAATTTTTTGTATTATACATATTATTGTTTTTATATTTATTCGGTTTTTACATGAAAGTTACAGTATTTGGAATTGGTTATGTTGGCTCAGGGAAAAATCATGAAACACCCCGAAGCCATTGGTCTCAAGGCTTGTAGTTGTAATTGCGTATAGGTCATTTTATGCATCCATTGTCATATATAAAAAACTTTGGATGCCCAACCAATGAATGCATTAGATTTAATGAATAGCCTTTCTGTAATTTATGATCCACGTCAAGCATGGAAAGTAGAGCACAAACTCACAGATGTTTTGATTTTGATAATCTGTGCTGTTATTGCTGGCTGTGAAGGTTGGGAGGAAATCGAGGACTTTGTAAACGAAAGGCTCGACTGGTTAAAAAAGTATGGTAAATTTGAAAATGGAGTTCCCTCTCATCATACTATTGCCCGAGTTGCTGCTGTTGTGAATCCAAAGCAGTTTCAACGGGGTGTTCTCTCTGAATAATTGTAACCTATGTGCACCCCAATCACGACTATTATGGGAACCATCTTTCACAGTCGTAATCTGTAGCCATGCCTGCTTCTGTCATTGCCCGAAAACCAAAAACCATTGTGTTGCAAATTGAAGTACCCATTGAATCTGGCAACATGCTGGATCTTGAAGATGGACTACAGCGAGCATTGAATGAAGCAGGACAGCTCGGAACAAAAGAGTTTCTTGAACTGTTTGAACCACCCAACAAAGACCCCATTGTCGTAAACCAGCAGAAGTGGAGTTACAAGGGAAAGGTACTGAAGCGATATGAAACCATGTATGGATGTGTGCCTATGGAACGTTCTGTTTATCAGGGGGTCAGAGGTGGTGTTACGCTGGCGCCTGTTGATCTTCGCACCGGTATTGTCGGCTCAGCTACCCCCAAGTTTGCCAAAACACTCGCTTGGAAATACAGCCAGATGCCCGCTCCTGCTGTTAAAGAAGACTTTGCAACCAACCATCAAAGAACTCTGTCTAACTCGTATATCAAGCATTTATCCGACAGGGTAGGTGCATTAATTGAAGACCAGAAAGACATCGAATATGACTTGTCGCTCCTGCCGGAGCCCGTCGAAACCATTGCCATAGGTCTGGATGGCACCTGCATGTTGCTCTGTGAACACGGCTGGAGAGAAGCGATGTGTGGAACCCTGAGTCTTTACTCGGCCAATGGTGATCGATTGCACACTATTTATACCGCCAGCTCACCTGAATATGGCAAGCAAAGCTTTATGGGCAAACTGGACGAAGAGATTGCAAAACTAAAACGCCTTTACCCACAAGCGACTTATGTGGAGGTCGCTGATGGGGCTAAAGAAAACTGGCGCTATCTGATGAAGCATACCTCTGCTCAGATACTCGATTTTTATCATGTCTCGGAATACTTGGCCGGGGCAGCAGAAGCATTATTTCCGGACAGTAAAGCCAGGAGAAAGGTCAAGGGAAAATTCATGAAGGTGCCGGAATTTACTGGCCCAGAGTGCCGTTGTGGAAACTGCGTATAGGCTAAATTATATAACCATTGTCATATGTCTGGAATTTTACTGGATATGATAATGAAATGAATGCTTTAAATTTGATGGAAAGTCTTTCAATAATCCATGACCCACGGCAAGCAGGAAAAGTTGAGCATAAACTTGCTGATATTTTGCTATTAACAATGTTTGCTGTTATTGCCAGTGCTCAAGGTTGGAAAGATATTGAAGATTTTGGGCATGAGAGACTGGATTGGCTAAAGCAATACGGAGAATTTAAAAACGGCATTCCATCCCATACAACTATTGCAAATGTGGTTAGCGTTGTTGGTCCAAAACAGTTTCAACGTTGTTTTATTGAGTGGATGAAAGCTTGTCATCAGGCAACCAATGGCGAAGTTGTTGCTATTGATGGAAAAACGGCAAGGGGCTCATATGACAAAAGCAAAAATAAGGGAGCCATTCATATGGTCAGTGCATGCCAACAATGTTGTGTTAGGCCAAATCAAGACCGATCAGAAAAGTAATGAAATCACGGCCATACCTGCGCTTATGGATCTTCTGGAACTCCGGGGATGCCTTGTGACACTTGATGCCATGGGGTGCCAGAGAGATATTGCAGAGAAGATTGTTAATAAGGGTGCTGACTACGTTTTGGCAGTAAAAGGTAATCAGGGAAAGCTTCACAATGTATTTAAAAATCACTTCTCAATGGAAAGGATTAATGATTGGGAAGGTGAAAATTATCGAACAGAAGAGAAAAGTCATAGCAGAATGGAAAGCCGTTTATATTTGGTAAGTGATATATTTGATGAGTTTGTAAATCTCTCCCTTGACTGGAAAGGAATGAAAACATTGGGTGTCGTCGTATCAGCCAGAATGGAAGGTGGTACATTTAATTCAGACGTCATCAGTATTCGTTATTACATATCTTCTGCAGAATTAACTGCGGAGAAATTAGCAAAGGCCACCAGAGAGCATTGGTTTATTGAAAACAAGCTGCACTGGAAAATCGATGTTGCAATGAATGAAGATGATTGCCGAATTAGAAGAGGCAATGCTCCTGAGATGTTAACAGTTTATCGACACATTGCAGTTAATTTATTGAATAATACAACGATGTTTAAAGCGGGCCTGAAGCGAAAGCAGAGGAAGGCTGCCATGAGTACCCACTACCTCACCCAGCAGGGCGCTAGAATCGGCTGTACGATCATTTATTTAATCACGAATCCTGCTTCTTGATGCTTTTACCATAACCATTCCTGATTACCACTGAAGCTACGCTTGCTTTTAGCAGGGCGGTTGCCAATTAATCAG